>NZ_LVYY01000020.1:0-72097 GCF_001909085.1 Paenibacillus sp. P32E
CGGGATGGACGTACCGCTGGTGCATCAGTTGTTCCGCCAGGAGCATGGCTGAGTAGCTACGTACGGACGGGATAAGCGCTGAAAGCATCTAAGCGTGAAGCCCCCCTCAAGATGAGATTTCCCAGTATGTAAGACCCCTTGAAGACGACGAGGTAGATAGGTTGGAGGTGGAAGTGCAGCAATGCATGGAGCTGACCAATACTAATCGGTCGAGGGCTTATCCAAATCATAAAACGCAGATTCGTTTCGGATTCAGTTTTCAGGAATCAAGTTCTGATTCATGAGGCCCAAGAGGTTAAGTGAAAAAGATTTGTTTTCAGCATTTGGCGATGCTGAGACCTGAATGATGCATTTGCACCGCAAATGCCCGTTTGGTGGCGATAGCGGAGGGGTTCCACGCGTACCCATCCCGAACACGACCGTTAAGCCCTCCAGCGCCGATGGTACTTGGACCGAAGGGTCCTGGGAGAGTAGGACGCCGCCAAGCACATGGACCACTGCTGAATAATTAGCAGTGGTTTTTTTGTTTTAATGAAACAGAGGAACACCTTTGAAAAATCAGAGTTTTTATACAGAAAAAAGGATAATGATTAGGAAATTCAGAAATTCCCATAAGACTCGCAGGGTGACTTAAGCTATAATGAAGGCTAAAAGAGAAAAAGGGGCATAAGTAAATGAATCAATCTAAAGGTGAAAAAAGCCTGCTTACGGAGAAGGAAGAACGATTTTCTTCGAGCGGTTTTATTTTCGCAGCCATCGGCAGTTCTGTTGGTCTGGGGAATATGTGGAAATTTCCTTATATTACAGGAGAAAATGGCGGGGCGGCTTTTTTTCTTCTTTTCATCGTCTGTTTGGTGCTAATTGGCTTGCCGGTTTTGTTGGCCGAGCTGGCTATCGGACGCAGCGGACGGGGAAGTGCGGCGACATCGTTCATACGTGCCGGAGGCGGGAGAGGCTGGAAAGCAGCCGGAATTCTGCAAGTAGTGGCGCCTTTTCTAATCCTTTCTTTTTATATTATCGTTGCAGGCTGGACGCTGAATTACGCGTTGATTTCTTTCAACGGACAACTGTTCAGCACTAGTGACTATGCAGGTGAATTTGGTTCCTTTATCTCAGGGTATATGCCGATTGTCTGGCAGGGTGTGGCTATCCTGATTACCGCGAGTGTAGTCATCCTAGGGGTGTCAGGAGGGATTGAGAAATTTAACAAAGTATTGATTCCCGGCCTGGTCGTTCTCCTTATTGTACTCATGATTCGCGCCGTAACCCTTCCGGGGGCAAACGCAGGAGTGTCCTTCTTCCTCAAACCAGACTTCTCGGTGCTGACGGCGGAATCCGCGCTGGTCGCTTTGGGACATGCTTTCTTCTCGTTGTCACTCGGGATGGGGATTCTTCTGACTTACGGTTCATATGTGGATAAAAAACAGTCGCTGGGTACCGCTGCACTTGCCATAGGCGCCGGAGATTTGCTATATGCATTTATAGCCGGGTTGATTATTTTCCCGACGACGTTCTCGTTTGGCATTGCCCCCGATCAAGGGCCTTCGCTGATTTTTATCGCTCTGCCGGCGGCATTCTCTGCGATGCCCTTCGGTTCGTTCTTCGGCGGTCTATTCTTTATCCTGCTGGCCATTGCCGCTCTGACCTCGGCCGTATCTCTGCTTGAAGTGCCCGTATCTTTTGCGATGGAGCGCTGGAACTGGAGCCGTCAACGCTCGGTTTGGATCTTGTCTTTGGTCCTTTTCCTGCTGGGTATTCCTTCAGCGATGTCGCTGGGCATGTTCCCTGAGCTTACTTTTGGGGGCAAAGCTTTGTTTGACTGGATGGATTTCATCACTTCTAACATTATGCTTCCGCTCGGCGGTCTGCTGATCACTATTTTTGCAGGATATTTCTGGAAAGGGGCGGCGGAAGCAGCCGGATTACAGGCGCGCTGGTTCCGTATCTGGCTGTTCATGCTCCGGTATGTTGCGCCGATTCTGGTGTTTTTGGTGCTGCTCCATACCTCAGGGATTCTTAAATTCTAATTCAACCATCTGCAGAATAGACAATAAACTCTACGACCCCTTGGGTTGTAGGGTTTTTATGTGTATTTCGGTTAATAATTGGTATCTGTTTGGATAACCTATTCCATAACCCGGAAGAAACGAGGCGATAAGCATGTCAGATTTGAACAAAAGTCACAAGGAAGCAGTTGAGACGGTGAGAGAGCTGATCAAAGGTATTGATACCGCGATGTTCACTACGATATCAGCAGAGGGACTGGTATCCCGCCCCATGAAGACCCAGGAGGTTGAGTTCGACGGAGATTTATGGTTCCTTACCAAGAAGGACACTAGCAAGTTCGGGGAAATCCTCCATGATCCGAGGGTTAACGTCGTATATGCCGATAAATCCTATGTCTCTGTCCGTGGGACGGCCAAGCTTGTTCAGGATCTGGACAAGAAAAAAGAATTTTGGAATGCGGGGTATGATGCTTTTTTGCAAACCAGCTATGATGACCCTGAGGTAATTCTGATTCAGGTGCAAGCCGAAGCGGCTGAATACTGGAAGAGCGGTAACCTGGCCGAGAAGGCGACTTATTTGTTTAAACGAATAACGAACCAGGATACGGAACAGTCGAATCTCAACCAGACTATCGAATTAAAGTAGCTGCCGACCCGACATCTAAATATCAAAGTTGGGCGAATGAGCCAATCAACCAATCAACCAATCAGCCACCAGGACTTGTCCTGGTGGCTTTTTATACAGGTATGAGCGAATACGGACTTTATGCAAGAGAAGTTCCCTGTTGCATAGCGGTATCCTAAAACTATATTAATGATCTCCGTAAAGCTGCCTGGCTTGCCGGTTTGTTTCTTTGATTACAAGATAGGAATGTATATGCTGTGCACAATGTATTATCCTTCTTTTTTTCGCTGAACCGGATACCTGAAAACGATTTGTAGTACGCTGCTTTGGAAGCATAAGCTTTTAAAAGGACGACGTTGCCGTTTCTACTTGCAATGTGTATTCTCTAGGCGGGTTTAATAATCGTAATTTTGTATTTCTTCACCACTTCCAGATCTTCCGCTGTGACACTGATTTGCACATTCGTAATTGGACTGGAAAGAAACACAGTTCTAGGCAATGTATCCTCGATCAGAATGTCATTGACATAGACCAGGGCATTTTTGTGCGAAGGGTTGGCATGCATCCGCACAGCCGGTATACCCGCGCTCACAGTCAGAGTGTAGTCAGACTGATCGGCGGTAAATGCCCCCGAAAGGCTGCCTGCGTCAAAGATTAGCTCGGCCAGCTCGGCATTACTGCTGTAGCTTGTCATCATCCGCAATTGATCGAAAATTCCATTCATCTGCCCCGGAATAACAAATTTGATCTCTACCTCAGTGGCTGTTTTTATCCGCTCTGCCGGAATGAGGTATCGCTTATTATAGAAGGTCCGCACTTTATCAGTTATCAATGTATCGCTGGCGAGCAGTTTGCCGTCTACATAAATATCAATCGCTTTGCCGTTGTTGCCGGAGAAGTAGGTGACAGATAAATAGTTATCCTGCTCAGGGAGTACTTTCAGCCGGTAGCTGAACCAGCCGTTATTCTCCGCTTGTCTAAGGGTATAGCCATCCCAGACGGCAACCGTAGTGTTCTCCCCTTGGATGCCATGCTCAAGCTCGTATTGATCATTGCCAACCGGCAGACTGTCAATAGTAGCTTCCCGGATCGTCTGATCCTGTTTCCCATGCCAAATATGCTCCTGTAACTCCCTGGAATCCGTTTCGACAAGCTTCCAATAGATGCCGTAGCGTTCTTCATGCTGCTTGTAATGGGGTGTGAATTCCAGCCGTCCGTCCTCATCCGTTCCACGTAATACGAAGACTAGATCTCCATTTTTACGTATGAAATGCTCCTCGAAGTGATCCAGCCAATCGCTGATGCTCCCGTGAGACGGTGTGATGAAATCCTTTACCAGCATATTTTTCGTTGGCACGCTGACAGCTACTCCTGTTGCCGACTGTGTAAGATCATCTTTTCCCAATGCGGCGCTTAGCACCACCGGTCCATATTTGAAAGCTACCACATTCGGGGCGTCAGGCAGTGTACAGTAGAAAGGCTTCATCGGGAATTGAATGCTTAGCTTGTCACCGTCCTTCCAGACATTCTCCAGGACAGCATACCGGCCTTCTGTCCGGAAGGCTACTGTATTTCCATTCAAATGAATGTTCATCGTCCCGGCGATCCAATCTGGTATACGTATACGCAGCTCTAGTGTGGTCGCCTGACTGTCCAAGGTACGCAGATTGAATGTGACTGTATCCTTATATGGGAGGTTGGCCTCCTGCTCCAGCTCGATCCGGTGCGCTTCCGATACCAGGGTAGAACTGACATATTGATTAACGTAGAGGCTGTTGCTCCGGTGGAAATAAAGGCTGTCATTCAGCTTGGTGAAGCTCTCCATGCCGGTGCCGGTACAACACCAGAAGTGGTCGAACGGAGAACTGTACACCTTGAAATAACCCGTCGCCATGGGTTGAAAATACATCGTCATGCCGGTATGCGGATGCTGTGAAGAAAGAATGGCGTTGATGAACGTGTTTTCGTAGAAATCGGCATATTTGATGTCTCCCGTAAGCTTGAACAGTTCTTTGGTAAGCTTCAGCATATTGTAGGTGTTGCAGGTTTCGGCCGTAAAGTTGGAGCGTTCTCCGTCCAGAATATCCGGATCGCCGAAATGCTCCCATTCGCTATTCCCGCCTGTAATATAGCTGTGGTGATTGACAACCATATCCCAGAACTGCACCGCAGCTTCCAGATAAAAGCGCTCTCCTTCTCCCAGCACGAGATAGCGGTTCAATGCCCCGAGAAACTTGGGAATCGTCGTATTGGCATGTTTGCCTTTGAGAATATCCCGACCTTCACGGACAGGGGTAAACAATGCAAGTTCATCGAACATATGTGCCGCATACAAATGATGACCGTCCTGCGTAATCTTGTACAGATCATACAGGCAATCATTCATCCCTCCGTATTCAACCGAGAGTACCCGTTCCTGAATTTCAGGCGACCAGGCAGAGACACGCCGGTACACCCATTCGCCGAGCCCGGATACTATGCGGTAAGCTGCAGTGTTATGGGTTGAACGGTAGACTGCGACCAGACCGGCGATGATTTTGTGCATGGTGTACCAGGGAACCCAGGCGGGCTGCTTGTTTTCCACATGATCAAATAATGTCTCCGGAAAAGCGGACAGATAACCGTTCTCCAGTTGGCATTCCCCCAGCTCACCGATGATGTATTCCAGACGTTCCAGAAGTCCGCTGCTGCTGGTATTCTCATAAGCCTGGGCCGTTGCGGTCAGATAATGTCCCAGTGTATGTCCTCTGATTTCGGTATTTTCCCAGCCGGGGTACTTTTCTCCTTTGGGAGGGAGTCCCCGATTTTCGCGGAAGCCGGCAAGCAAACGGTCGGGATCATAGCTTTTGAGATAAAGAATTTCTTTGGATAAGGCATTAACCATGTAAGGGTCGGTAAGCGTGACCTGATTCATGGGAAAAGGATGGATAGGTGATTGTTCCGTTGTCAGGAGCGGGTTGTTGCCTAAGGTCATATTTTTGCTCTCCTAGAATTAGATTATTCAGGCCGTTTTGCACTTAAAGCTTATAATTTATAGGCGCCAGACGTAAATAGAGCAAGGTTTGAATATGTGTCAAAAGGGTAGATTTCTCAAAATTGCAAACTGATTATGTTTAATCTTTATTGAATTAAAAAATGTATATATAAATACATTATACTAATATGCACTCATTTCAGGTGATGGGTCATTATTTAGATGATTTATTTGGCATTATCATGCTTTTTTATATTTAATTATATATAAAACTAAATAAATTCATATTTACATAAAAGTATTGCTGTGCTAATTTGGTAATTGCATAAATGGCAGTACGCTACACAGGAACGCCCCGTCGAAGAGGTCAGGGGTAAGACAGTTATAACTGCAGCGGCTAGCTCATAGCAAAGAGGAGAGATCATATGCCTGCAAACAGAACGTTCACCAATCCGCTGGTGGAGCAGCGTGCCGATCCTTGGGTGTACAAGCATACCGACGGATGGTATTATTTCACAGCTTCGGTTCCTGAATATGACCGGATCGAAGTGAGAGGTTCAAGGACATTGGAAGGCCTGGCTGAAGCACAGCCGGTTGTGGCCTGGCGCAAGTATGCTTCAGGATCACTCAGCGCCAATATCTGGGCACCTGAAATTCATTACATTGCCGGCAAGTGGTACATCTATTTCGCGGCGGCTCATACAACAGAAACGAACGAAGGTCTGTTCGACCACCGCATGTACGTGCTGGAGAATGAATCAGTAAGTCCTCTGGAAGGGGATTGGGTGGAAAAAGGGCAGGTGAAGACAGCCTGGGAATCCTTTGCCCTGGATGCCACAACGTTCCAGCATAAGGGTGTATTGTACTATGTGTGGGCGCAGAAGGATCCCGGAATTGAAGGCAACTCCAACCTGTACATCTCTGAAATGAGCAATCCGTGGACACTGCGCGGCAAGCAGACCATGATATCAACTCCTGAGCATCCGTGGGAGATTGTCGGCTTCAAAGTCAACGAAGGAGCAGCCGTTCTCAAGCGGAACGGCCGGATTTTCATCAGCTTCTCGGCCAGTGCCACCGATCACAATTATTGTATGGGGCTGCTGGAGGCAGACGAGGACAGGGATCTGCTGGATGCTGCTTCATGGACGAAGCATCCTGAACCGGTATTCCATACTACGGAGGAGAACGGACAATATGGACCGGGGCACAACAGTTTTACGGTAGATGAGGAAGGCCGGGATCTTATCGTCTACCACGCGCGGAATTACAAGGAAATCAAGGGCGATCCGTTATATGATCCGAACCGCCATACACGGGTACAACAATTCCGGTGGAATGAAGACGGCACACCTGATTTTGAGGTGCCTGTGAAGGATAACAGGAGCTAACGTCTATCGGCTTCAAGCCAGAATGAGCAAACCGCATCAATGTATCCGCAGGGCCGGTAAGGCTGTCGAGAACATCTCGGCAGCCTTATTGGCGTTGTTACGGTTGCAACATTCTATTTGCAAGAAAAACTTGATAAATAGAGGTCAAACAAGGTAGGATAGGTATAGTTTATATATCTATTAAATTATTTATATTTTTATTAATTAAAGGAATAGGAGAATGCAAAATATGACTGCCTTTCATGAGCAAATAATTGCCCATTACAGATTCGAGGATGCAGAGAATGTCAGCCATGACAGCTCGGGTCAGGATAATCACGGGTTGGCTAGCGGCACGCTGCCGCCAGTGGTATCTATAGTTGGCGGAAGAAGCGCGGTGACCTTTGCAGGAGGACGTAATGGTTCATCTTTTATCCAGTTGCCATCTGATCTGCTTGAAGGAGTGAACGACAACACCGGTATAACAGTTGCGGCTTGGGTGAACTTCGGCAAGGGCACGAGCGTGTGGGAACGGATTTTTGACTTTGGTAACGGGGAGACGGGACCGTCTGTATTCCTGACCCGCCAATTGCGCGGAACGTTGTCTGCGGGCATGGACCTGGTCGCTGATCCGGGCCGGGGGTTTGCCGGAGGCGAATGGATCCACATCGCTCTGTCCATCATCGGTACGGAGGACGGCAAGCTAAGCAGTGCAGGACCCGTTGTATATGTGAACGGTGAAACGGTTGCAGACGGCTCTATTAGCCAGACCACCAGCGGTAATTATGCTCAGCTTCGCCGCTGGTTCGGGACGTTAACCGATTCGTCCAATTACAGCAGCAATTTTATCGGCCGTTCCCAGTATGCTGCAGATGACGATTTTGCCGGTTCCCTGGCAGATTTCAGAATCTATAAGGCGGGTTTGTCCGCAGACAAAGTGATCGAAGTGATGTGCGATTCATTAACGGATGAAGAGATTGTGAAGCTAGCCGCCGGAAAGTACCTGTTCTTGCCGACAACTATTGTCGCCCACGACCTTGCTCTACCCTCGCGCTTGCTGGGTGGAACGGTAGAAGCGGCATGGGAATCCAGCCACCCGGAGGTGCTCTCTAACCAGGGCCGTATACAGAACATTAACTCTGCCTATGGAGTAACACTTACCGCCACATTAAGCAAAGGCTCAAGCTCTGTCCGGAAGACATTTGAGGTATCTGTTATTCCGCCGAATCTGCCGCCCTACACCTTGAATGTGCACGGCAACCAGGAAATATTGGATGTCAGCGAAGTGCTGTACGGCTTGTTCTATGAGGATATCAACAATGCAGCCGACGGCGGGATTTACGCGGAGCTGGTGCAGAACCGGTCCTTCGAGTCTTTTGCTTTTGATACCTATTCCCATGCTTCGGGCGAATGCGGCTGCTCTACCGGCCGGAACCGGGAGCCATTATTCGCCTGGTCCGGAGACGTAGAACAGATGATTCCTCAGAGCAGCGGCGGTCTCAATGAATTCCTGAAGGCTCCGGACAAGGATGTCAATTCCTATTATGTGAAGGTGGCTGACGGGGCGACCATTCGGAACAGAGGTTTTGCCGATTCCAATCAGCACTGTGCGATGGCTATCCGGACGGGTGCCAAATATGAATTCACCCTATGGGCCAAGGCTGAAACTGCGGGTGCAATAACGGTACAATTGCAAGCACCGGACGGGGAGGCTGTCAGTGACACTGTAACCGTGCAAGTGGTAGGCGGCGGCATATGGAAGAAATATGGAGTGAAGACCAAGCTGGTACTGACGGGATCAGCTACGGTTCTAGGCCAGCTCGCCCTCACTTTTGCCGGTGAAATCTCCATTGATATGGTCTCTTTGATGCCGCAGGATGTGTGGGGCGCGGGGGAAGAGGCAAAGTCTGCTTCGGCACATGCGAATTATCTGGGCAACCCGAATTACCGGTTAAGAAAAGATCTGGTCCACGCGCTGGTTGAGATGCATCCGAAATTCCTGCGCTTTCCGGGCGGCTGTATCTCGGAAGGCTCCTTCATTTGGGAGAACGTGTATGACTGGAAGGATTCCGTGGGAGATATCGAGCTTCGCAAAGAGAACTATAACGTCTGGGGCTACATGATGACTATGGGGCTGGGCTATATGGAATATTTCCAATTGGCTGAAGACCTGAATGCAACTCCGCTCCCGGTCATGGCTTGCGGTGTGCTGTGTCAGGCCCGCTCGGATTATGCCCATCCGGCCGGTGGTAAGTTGCGGGAGTATTTCATTAAGAACTTTACGGATTTGATCGATTTTGCTATCAGTATGGATTTTGCGGGCAACGAATGGGCCGCCATGCGCCAAAAAATGGGCCATGAGGCGCCGTTTGATCTGCGCTATCTGGGCGTGGGCAACGAAAACTGGGGCACAGAGTTTTTTGCCAACTTTGAAGTGTTCAAAACCTCTATCGACGAATATATGGAGCAGAACTATCCGGGCCATAAGCTGCACATTATCTCGACAGTCGGCGCTCAGGCGGATGATGATGCCTATCAGCAGGGCTGGGAATTTTTGAGCGGAAATCTGGAAGGGTCAGCCAAGGTCGCTTTTGCCGATGGTCATGAAGTGATTGAAGAAACCGTCACCTGGTATGAACAACAACAGAACTATATGGATACCATCGCAGATGAGCACTACTACCGCTCCAATGAGTATCTGCTGAACAATGTGGACCGTTACAATTACTACTACAGAGCAACCAATCCGGACGGAAGCACGAACTGGAAAGAAACCTCAAAGGTTTTTGTCGGGGAGTATGCTTCCACGGATAAAAATACATTGGCTGGCGCAGTAGCAGAGGCGGCAATCATGACCGGCTTTGAGAACAACGCCGATGTCGTGCTGCTCTCCGCTTACGCGCCGCTGTTCAATAAGGTGCTGACGGATGGAACCTACAGATGGACTCCAGACTGTATCTGGTTCGACGATGAGACCGTATGGTTTACTCCGAACTACTATGTACAACAGCTATTTGCCAAATATTTGGGCGACAAGGTGCTGAAAACCTCCTTTTCCACATACAAAAACGGGAAGCCTACAGAGCTTGTTCCCCGCGGCGGAATCGAGATTGCTACAGGCAACGCCGAAATCGTCGTAAAACGTGTGACTGTAACCTCCAACCAGGACAGCAGCCTGCTTTTGGACCAGGACTTTACGCAGCAGCTGGACCCGGCATGGCAGGTCATTCCCGGTTCTGCGGGTTCTGCCATCCGGGCGGGAGAGGGACTTGTACTGAAAGCTCAAACGGGCGGGCTGAACGGATTATACATTCTGAATGATGAATGGACCGACTACAAAGTGGAGGTTGTTGCTTCAAGGCTTGCAGGTGAAGATGGCTTCTATGTGGGGGCCGGCCTGACGGATATCGCTCCGGGTAACAAAGATGTCATTGAATATGCAATCGGTTATGGGGGCGATGCCACCGGTGTCAAGGTGTACAAGCAAGGGATAGAAGGCTACACCTTGGGTGATTATTCTTCCAGCACGGCGGCAGGCAATTTAAGAGCGGCCCAATATGAAAAGCTTGCAGACAACACTGAGTATACCATTACACTGAATTATGGCGGCGGTACCGGTGACCGGCTGATTTGCTCCTATACGGATGGCAAGGTGACCAGCAGAATATTGGATTATAAGCTGGAAGCCTATAATAGAGAGATATTCAGCTCGGTGACGAAAGACGCAGAGCATATCTATGTGAAGCTTGTTAACGCCGACAATGTGGACAAGACAACGCAGATTAGCTTGCATGACGTGCACGTGGAGAAGGCAGCGAAGCTGGTTAGCCTGACAGGGGATGCTTCGCTTGTGCATCTGCCTAATGTCAACAAAAGAGACGATGAGCGGGTGATACCTGGCGAGCGCAAGGTCTCCTTGGACAACAATGGCATCGTCCTGAATTTGCCGGCCAACTCGGTAAATGTACTGGTGCTCCATCTGAAAGGGTAAGACTGATTCCAACGGGGAGCTGTCCTCCTGTCATTATTGACGGAAGGGCGGCTCCTTTTTCATGTTTGCTATAGGATGATCTAAAAAGTCTTAGGAACAGGTAAAGAAAAGATACAGAATGTAAAAGGATACCACTCGCCGTTGTTAACGCTTTCTTACTATAATGAGATTGTAAATAACAAGGGAGGTTCATCAGATGAAAAAAAATAGTAAAGCATTGCCGGTGCTGGCCACAGCGATTGTTTTCTCGCTGGTTCTCAGTGCATGCTCCGGTGGAAACAGTGATAACAGCAGCAAAAATAGTGCTGCAGCCAAACCGGACAATGCGGCCCCGACCGAAATGCAGGGCGGGCCGTTAACCAAATATGATCCGCCGATCAAGCTGCGTTCCACAATGGCTGAGACCGGAAAAGAAACCCTGGGCCAGGGCGATACATACTCCAACAATGTCTGGACAAGAGGTTACGAGAAGGAGCTTGGTATCAAGGTATCCTATGACTGGATTGTACCCGGCGCCAACTATGATGAGAAAATGAATGTTACCATGGCAAGCGGGGACTTGCCCGATCTGTTAAAGGTTAATATGGTGCAGTTTGAGCAATTGCATGAAGCGGGGATGCTGGAGGATTTGACTCCGTACTTTGATAAATATGCTTCTGACCTGGTCAAGGGTTATTATCAGGAAGAAGGCGGAGCGGGTCTGAAGCCGGTTACGAAGGATAATAAGCTGTATGCATTAACCAGCTTCGGCGGTTCTCTAGACTCTTCGGATATGGTGTGGATCCGTAAAGACTGGCTTGATAAACTCGGCCTGGCGGAACCAAAGTCGATGCAGGATATTATCAAGATCGCAGAAGACTTCACCCTTAAAGATCCCGATGGCAACGGTAAAAAGGACACATACGGCATATTTATGAACAAGGATCTTCCGATCAATGCATTCTTGCTTGGCTACCATGCCTATCTGGAAACCTGGATCAAAAATGACAAGGGCGAGATTGTCAACGGTACGATCCAGCCTGAGGTGAAGGCAGGCCTGGCTGAGCTGCAGCGGCTGTACAAAGAAGGCGTCCTGGATCCCGAATTCGGCGTGAAAGAATTCGCCAAGGCCATAGAGGATGTCAATGCGGGTAAAACCGGAATGATGTTTTTACCGCAATGGGCTCCTTTCCAGGTTATGAATATGGTCAAAAAAGATAAAAATGTGAACTGGGTTCCATACCCTGTGCAATCCATTGACGATCAACCGGCCAAAACACAGAATCACCTGGGCATCGGCGGTGTATTCGCTATCCGCAAAGGGTATGAGCATCCCGAGGCGTTAATCAAATTGCTTAACTTCCAGGCGGAAAAAATGTTCGGCGAGTCGGCTACCAAGGAACGTGCCAGCTATCTGAACGGTGAGACTGGTCTCGGGTTCCAAAACGCAACCGTGTCTAACCTGCCTCCGAACAAAAATGTGAAGGCACAGGATGAAGTAGAGCAGGCGCTGAAAACAAAGGATACTTCCAAAATGGGGCTGGAAGCCAAATTGTTCTACCAGGATATCTTGGATTACCGAAGTGGCAATCTCGATAAATGGAATATGGAGCGTATCTTTGGACCGCTTAGCTCACAGTCGGTTATTAAGTACTATCGTGATCATAACCTGATCGTCATGAATGAGTTCATCTATGCACCAACCAAAACGATGAACAGCAAACAGGCAACACTGGATAAGCTGCGTGCAGAAACCTTTGTGAAGATCATCTATGGCAATCTGCCGGTTGATGCCTTTGACAAATTTGTGGCCGACTGGAAAAAGCTTGGCGGCGATGAAATTACCAAAGAAGTGAATGAAGTAGTAAAAGGCAACTAATCTGGCCTGCGTGGCTGCGAATGACGGGACTGTCCATTAGTCATGAGAATGGCGATGCGGCGGTCCCGTCATTTGTATGGACTCTTCCGGCGCCCTGAAATCGCTGTGAACAGGTCAACAAAAGATACCAAAGGTCAACAGGCTCCACTGTCAGCGTCCTTTTAGAGTGTTCTATAATTTAGAATATAAGGAGGAGACAGAGATGCATTTTAATACCAAAAAGTTCATACGCAACATCCCGCTGCATGTCATGATATTGCCGGCACTCATTGTAGTCATTATCTTCAGCTATATCCCGATGGCGGGACTTGTCATTGCGTTTCAGGATTTTTCCCCGATTGCAGGCTTTAAACATATTACATGGAACGGGTTGGACAATTTCAGATACTTGTTTGATCTGCCTGGGTTCAGCACGGTGGTATGGAACACGGTGTTCATCTCCGTCATGAAAATCTTTGCCGGCCTGACGGTACCGGTGATCACCGCATTGCTGCTCAACGAAGTCCGCGTTAACGGATTCAAGCGTTCCATACAGACGATTATATATATGCCGCACTTTTTCTCCTGGGTCATTCTTGGCGGCATCGTTGTGGATGTGCTGTCCCCCAGCTCCGGGATCGTTAATATGCTGCTCAAGAGCCTGGGGATGCAGCCGATTCAATTTTTGGCGGACAATCACTGGTTTCCATATATTCTGGTCATCACAGACCAATGGAAGGAATTCGGCTTCGGAACCATCATCTATCTGGCCGCGTTGACCAGCATTGACACCTCATTGTACGAAGCGTCAATTATCGATGGTGCCGGCAGGTGGAAGCAGACTTGGCATATTACGCTGCCCGGGATCCGCCCGATTATGATTCTGATGTTGACCCTTAGCTTGGGGAATGTCCTGAATGGGGGATTTGATCAAGTGTTCAATCTCTATAATCCGCTGGTTTACTCATCGGGAGACATTCTGGATACGATGATTTACCGGATCGGCCTTCAGGATGCACAGTATTCAGTATCTACGGCCCTTGGCTTAATTAAATCCGTAGTTTCGTTTGTTTTTATCGGCCTGGGCTATTACTTGGCATACCGTTTCGCTAAATACCGGATATTTTAGGAGAAGGAGTACAACCTATGCAATTCACATCTAAACCGTATCGTTGGTTTCTCCGTATGAATTATGTGTTTCTGGCTTTGCTCGCGGTCCTTTGCTTTTTTCCGATCGTCAACGTGCTGGCAATTTCCTTCAGTTCAAGTACGGCGGTCAGCGCCGGGCGGGTCACCTTTTGGCCGATTGATTTCACATTCTCTTCTTATCGATATATGCTGGAAAACAACCAGTTCATCCATTCCTTCGGAACCAGCCTGCTTAGAGTGGTACTGGGCGTGTCTGTTAACTTGTTGTTTACGGTTCTGGTAGCCTACCCCTTGTCAAAAGAAGCTTCGGTGTTCCGCTCGCGGACCGTTTACGCATGGATTTTTGTATTCACCATGCTGTTCAGCGGCGGCTTGATTCCCGGTTATCTGATCGTTAAGGAGATGCATCTGCTGGACAGTGTATGGGCACTTGTCATTCCCGGAGCCGTCCCGATCTTCAATGTGCTGCTGATGCTGAATTTCTTCAGGGGGCTGCCGAAAGAGCTGGAAGAAGCGGCCTGGATGGATGGCGCCGGCCACCTGCGGACCTTGTGGAACATCTATCTGCCGGTGTCTATGCCCAGCATTGCTACAGTGACGCTGTTTGCACTCGTTGGCCACTGGAATGCCTGGTTTGACGGAATGATCTATATGCGGAGCCCGGAGCATTATCCGCTGGCCACCTATCTGCAGTCTATTCTTCAGCAGGTAACGGCTTCGATGGAGAATGTAACGCTTGAAGAAGCAGCCCTGCTGAATCAGGTATCGGACCGTACAACGCAGGCTGCTCAGATATTTTTATCCATTCTGCCGATTATGGCGATTTATCCGTTTTTACAGAGATATTTTGTGCACGGGCTGGTCGTTGGCAGTGTTAAGGGTTAAAGTGTATTTAGATCATCGAGGGAGCCGCTGCCGGCTCCTTCTTTGGAATGTCAGGGAGTACCTGCATCACACTTTACTGTAAAGGATTATTATTAAATGAAATCAAGTATACTCCGTTGGAACCGCCACTCTATTGTTCATAAGCTCCTGGTTGCCTTTTTGCTGGTTGTGCTGCCGTTGTATGTTCTGGGTGTATCCATTACCTTCTACAGTTCTAATCAAATGCAGGCGGAAGTGGAAAGGGCAAATGAGTCGAAGCTGCGCTTTTATTACAGTCATCTTGAATTTGAGCTTCAAAGAATCACCCGTCTGGTTGCGGAATATTCTATTGATGATACTCTGGCTTCCTTAAGTGCCCGCCTGCCAATCATGAGCCAGTATGAAGTGGACAATAACTTGAACAATATCTTCACGAAGCTGAGGCAGATCAGGGAAACCAGCCCATATATAGCTGATGTGGTATATTTTCTTCCTGAGATCAATAAAGAAGTCAGTGTTCAGGAGGGCGTCCGGGATGTCACACAGCAGGATTGGCAGGGGCTCGCCGACACTATGGGCAATTTGGGCGGTCAGGTCTCTGTCTATAAGGACGAGTTGTATGTGCTGCGCCGAAATCCGTTTAATCTGGATCCAAAGGTGCCGCCTAATTTTTTGTTGGGCATTAAGCTGTCCAATCCCGAGCTGGAGCTGCGGCTGAAGGAGTTCGCAGTGTCCGGAGGAAGCAATATCACCCTGGTGTTCGGCGACAATAACGAGTATGTTCTTTCGACATCGGAGCCCGCACCTGAGCTTATGCCAAATCCGGAACGGCTTCCTGAAGAAGAAACAGTCAGTGTACAGCGCTATCAGATGAATGATTCTTTTCATTATTCTCTGTATGACCGCAGTGATCATTTCAGGCTGACTGCCAGTATTCCTAATTCGATTCTGCGGAAGCCGATCCGCATATTTACCGTGATGATGTGGCTCTTGACGCTCTTGTCACTGATCATTGTCCTCATGTTCTCAGTATGGTCGTTCAGAGCGATCCATCGTCCAATATCCATATTGATCCGGGGGTTTGAGAAGGCAGAGCAGGGGCAGACTGGGCTGCATATTACCCATTCCCGCAAAGATGAATTCGGATATTTGTATACGCGGTTCAACGATATGCTCCGGCGCCTGCATACATTGATTGAAGAAAATTATGTACAGCGTATCCGCACCGGGGAAGCAGAGTTGAAGCATTTGCAATCCCAGATCACCCCTCATTTTTTGTATAACAGCCTGTTCAGCATTAAGCAGATGGCCGAAGTGGAAAATGTGGAGCTCATAAAAGAGTTCTCCGACTATCTGGGGCAGTATTTCCGCTATATGACGCGCGATTTTGCCCAAGAGGTTACGCTGCGGCAGGAGCTTGACCACGCGCTGGTGTATCTCGCCATACAGGGAATCCGTTTTGGTCCCCGAATCCAGGCTGAAGTTGATGAAATAGAACCGGATTGCAGCCGCATCCATGTCCCCCGTGTACTGCTGCAGCCAATTATAGAAAATGTATTCGAACATGCTCTCCAGCAGAAGCCAAGCGGGGGCCTGCTTCGAATGAAATATGAACAAACGAATGACACCCTGACTATTCGCATTGAAGATAACGGCGATGCATTGACTGAAGAAGCGCTGTCCCGTTTGCAGCAGCAGCTGTCCCGGCAAGAAATCACCAAAAGTGAGATCACCGGGTTGTTAAATGTAAATCAGAGACTGCGCATCAGGTTTGGAGCTCCTTACGGACTGCAGGTTGAACGAAGCACGCTGGGCGGATTATGCGTAAAAGTCAAGATACCGAGAGAAGGGGAGACAACCGATGCGGCGGATGATGATCGTTGATGATGAACCGGTGATTTTGGATGGATTGGCTGAGTTTTTTTTGAAAGCTGATATTGCCGATTTGGAGATTATAAAAGTGCATTCGGCGGACAGTGCGATAGGATGGCTGAACACACTCAGGATAGATATTGTGCTCAGCGATATTTGTATGCCGGGAATGGATGGAATGGAGCTGATCCGGGAGATCGTGGACCGTTGGCCGCGCTGCAAAGTCATTTTGCTCACAGGACATGACGAATTTGATTATGCCCACCAGGCCATTCGAAATCCTTGTGTTGTTGACTATTTGTTAAAAACTGAAGGAATGGACAAGATCCGCTCTTCTGTAGCCGTGGCATTGGAGCGGATCTCTTCAGAAGAGGAGTACAATTACAGGGAGCAATGGTTTCGCGACAAGCTGCCCCGCACGTTACCCCAATTGCAGCAACAGCTGCTGCATGACATTCTGAGACGTACTGAAAAGATCGATTACAGGTCTTTACAGGACGAATTCGATACGATTCAGTTACCGTTTCAGGCTTCAGACCCGATCCTGGCCATCATCATCAGGATTGAAGCCTGGGGGAATTACGAAACCCCCTCAGACCGGACATTGATCCGCTATGCGGTGGCTAACATCTCGGAGGAGCTGCTAGGGGACAAGGCTGAAATCAAGGCGGTCGATCTTGATCCCGTGACCATTGCCTGTTTCGTCCAGCCCAAGTCAGGCCAGTTGCCGACTTTGTCAGGTCAAGAGACATGGTTGAAGACACACCGCTTCGTTCATGGCATGATGGAATCCATTCAGCAGGCTTGTAACACCTGCCTTCAGTTGTCCACATCCGTCATTGTCAGTACTCATACTGTGGATTGGCATGAGCTGAACTATACTCTCAACCGTTTAAGGCTGGCCGGTTACGACAGTCTGGGGCTGGGCATGGAAAAGCTGTTGAAAGTCGACACGATGGAACCGGAGCCGATCCAGAATCTGATGCAGACCCGGCTTGCGTCTACGGGGCTGCTGCTGGAATATTTGAAGCAACGGCTGCTGGAAGGAAATTCGGATTGGAGTACTTCATTTCGCAAGTGGGTGGATCTGGCCGGAGAGGACGGCCCGGAAGATCCTTTAATAAAATGGAGAATGCTGTCGGGGATCAGCAACACCCTGCTGGAGCTTGTACAGGAGCTGGGTTTGATGGAACAGGCTTTAAGTGCACAGGACTTGTCACAAATCCTGCATTTTAATATCAACACACCCTGGACTGCCGTCACCGCCTTCTTCCATTCTTTTTTTGAATGGATCGTCGCCAATCGCAGTGCCACCTTCAGGCAGGATGAGTCCAGTATCCAGTCGATGATTCATCAATACATCAAACTCCATTTATCCGATGACCTGTCCCTGACCCGGATTGCCCAGGAAGTATCGCTTAATCCGTCTTATCTGTCACGCTGGTACAAAAGAGCAACCGGAAAGAGCCTTTCTGATTATATCGCGGAGAAGAAGCTGGAGTTAAGCAAGGAATTGCTGCTGGGTACAGCTTTGAAAATGCATGAAATCTCAGCCCGGCTTGGCTTCAGCGACCAGCACTATTTCTTTCGTTTCTTCAAAAAAACAACCGGCTGCACGCCGCAGGAGTTCCGGGAGCAACGGAAAATAAGGATCTAAGGATGAATAAGAGGTGTTCCAAACAGACCATTTGGAACACCTCTGTTGTGCCTAATCCTGTAATTATTCCGCCTGCTCTTTTCCCTGGGCAAGCAGCCTGTCTGCCGCCTCCTGCTGCCGGTATTGTCCGGGAGTCAGCCCTGTCCGGGCTTTAAAGATCTTATTGAAGTAGCTTACATTTGCATATCCGATCTCCTTGCAGATCACCTCAATGGAAAGGTCTAGCTGTTTCAATAGCTCCATGGCACGTTTGATTCGCAGCTGGATCAAATAATCGTTGACGGTCATCCCCGTTGACTCCTTGAAGATGCGGCTTAAGTAAGAGGAGCTGCGCTGCACATACTCAGCAACCGTGTCCACGGAAATATTTTTATTGAAGTTCTCATCCATATAATCCGTTGCCAGCTGCAGGGTCACATCCGTTATCCTGGAACGCTTCTCCTTGTGGTAGGCGATGATCTTATCGCACATATCCAGCAGGCACTCCTCCATATCCGGCAGTGTCTCCGCACCCGCCAGCACATCCGCGTAAGAGGGTCTGTCCCCGAACACGGCGTGTATATCGCCCCGTGACTGGACAAGAGTCTTCATGATCTCCCCGCCCAGCTGGAAGAACTGCTGCTGGATATTCGCTTTGCTCAGCTTCTTAACCAACGCGGTCCGGGTGATCTGCCGGACGACACTGAAGCATTCCTCCTTGTCCGTCTGCAGCAGTGCCTGCAGCAGCTTCGTTTCCAGTTCATACGGATAATAATAAGCCTCCTCCTCTGACTTCCATTCGCCGAGGATGTCGTAAGGCAGGATCTCGCCTTTGCCGATATACATCTTCAGACTCAGAGCTTCCAGGGTATCCTCATAAGCCGAACGAACCCCTTCTGCACCGCTGTAGATCCGGCTGACCGCAATGGTCGCATTCATACTGTAGCGGGTCAGCATAAGCTGCTTCAGCTTCTTGGCTTGCTCCAGCGGGAAATCGTCCTCCTCCGGAGGAACCGAAAAGAGAATCACCGTTCTCTTGTCATCCTTGGCGAAGATCTCGCCGTCGATATCGGCTCCCAGCTCCTCCATAAGCCCGTAACGCAACAGATGGAATTGAAGGCTGCTGTCCGGTCCTTTCACGGGATAAGGCTCCTCCAGTTCCAGAGTCAGCACGGCAAAGCGTTTAAAATCCAGACGTAGCCCCAACAGCTCCGCCGCCTGATCCGTACTGCCGCCCTGGATGAGGTCGTTCAGATACTTCTCCTTGATGGCTGTACGGTTATCCAGGAGAAGGGAATCTACCTTCCGCTTCTCTGTCATCAGTGTCTCCCAGTTTCGGCCAAGCTGATCAAAGATGTGACGGATGAAGCCGGCTTCATCACCTTCAGGCAGAGGGCTGCCTGCTCCGTCCCGCTGACCGGCTGCTGAACCGCCGATATAGGTGATCACACTCTGGAGAGGCCGGTACAACCTTCTGGACAAATAAAAGGAGATAGCGATTGCCGCAGACAGGTATACCGCTGCTACAATCATGACAATGAACTTGATCCGGTCCATCCCTTGCAGGAGCACGGAGCGTTCAGTAATGTCAACAAATCTCCATCCTGTCAGCTCTGAAGTGGTATAGGAGACGATCCGGTCGGAGTCATCCATATAGAAGCCGCTTCCGCCGGTCAGCTTAGAGAAGTCCAACTGCTTCAGCAGGGACGCTCCGGCCTCCGAATCGGAATAGAGCAACTCTGAATCCGGCCCCAATACAAGGGTGGCGCCTTTTTTATTATGGTAATGGCTTAAATAGTCGTCGAAAAGCAGCTGCAGCTTCAAATTCATGACGATGGCGCCGTTCACATGACCGATTAATGGCATCTTTTGAAGCAGGCTGGTTGCAGGGTGGTCCGGTGCGAAGGCGTCTTGTCTTCCGGTAATCCAAATCGTGCGGCTGTCAGACTGCTGCTTCCATACGTTCAGCCAGGAGTTGTCCGCAAAGGTCGAGATGGGAGAGGTCTTGATCTCGGGACGCGATGTCAGGATAAGCTCCAGAGGGTCATAATATAAATAGATGGAATCGATGTAGGGACTGATCTTTTTCTGCTGCTCCACAAAGCTTGATAAATCAATCAGGGAGCTGACACTTAACTTGCTGCCCTTCGTCTGGTACAGGTACGATTGGGTCGTGATCATGCCGGTGGCAGCATATTTGATAGCGGTCAGTTCCTTGTGAATCAGCTCCTGCTGCTGCGTCAGGATCGATTCGTTGTATGCGATGGCGTTCTGGATACTGTTGTCTGCCGAAATCGAGTAAGTGACCGTGGAGATGAGAATGACGGTGATCACGGCAATGGCGGTCAAGGAAAGCAGCAGCTTGACGAACATCGTATTATGTTTGATTGAACGGTATCCCTGCAAAGGTCTCACTCCACTTTTCAGAATGGTTGCGCTTACAAAAATGTGCGTGATACACATGCATTAATAGAGGGATTATATCACAGATGAGTATTTTGGTAAGCGGAAGCCCGAAAAACATTAAAAAAAGAGAAAAACATAACGCGTTCCAAACCACAGAAGCGGCCAAAACATAAAAAGAATTGAAAGAGAGGATTGTATCCCGCAGCAGAGGAGGCTATCGTAAAAGTTGTAACCGCTACCATTCGAGGCTGTTAGCATCTTCGGAGCCGAAGCAGAAAGCGGTCAACAAATTTCTTTCATATAGGGGGAGTACATGTGCAGATGAAGCTCAAGAAAATAGGCAATGCGGTTCTGCCGGCGATGCTGGCAGCTGGTCTGCTGGCTGGCTGTGGCAATAGCGGTAACGGCGGGAATAATGCGGCAGCACCGGATGCCAGTGCAAGCGCAAATACAAAGGAATCAGCAGCACCAAGTCCGGTGGAAATTACATGGGGCATCCATTTCCAGGCTCCTGGAGTGGTGGAAAACTCTCAGGTCCAGAAGTGGCTGGAAGAGAAGTTCAATGTAAAGATTAAGCCAGTGAAAGTGACCGATGCCAGCATTGCTTCCGGTGAAGTACCGGACATCTTCATGCTGGGTGATCCCGCGAATGTAGCAGCGTACCAGAGTCAAGGCGTCCTGATGAGCCTGGATCCGAACATGCTGAAGGAAAAGATGCCCGAGTATTCCAAGGATATTGAGAAAAATAAAGCACTGTTCCAAACCGTTACTATTGATGATAAGCTCTGGGCCATTCCAATGTTTATCGACCTGAAGCCTTATGATCTGGCGATGCTCTGGCGCAAGGATTGGCTTGATAAAGTAGGCATAACCAAGGCTCCGGAGACGCTGGATGAATTCGAGAAGGCCGTCTATGCCTTCGCACAGAAGGATCCGGACGGAAATGGCAAAAAAGATACCTTCGGCCTGACAGGGACAGCGACCTCTACCTGGTCATCCGGCTTCTATTCGATCTTTGGTGCTTACGGTGTGGAGCCGACCATGTGGCATGAGAAGAACGGGGAAATTATGAACGGCTCTGTCATGCCGGAGACGAAGGAAGCACTGGCGAAGCTGCGGCAGTGGTACGCAGACGGAGTGATCGACCCTGAATTTATCACCGATACCCAGGACTCGTACCGTAAAAAGCTCTACAATAACCGGATCGGGGTCATCGAGGAGCAGATTGCCAAGGGCGCACTCCCGGATGCGGCAACTGTGACGGAAATGAAGTCCTTGAATCCCAATTCGGAGCTGGTATTTGCCAAGAATCCGAAGGGCCCAGGCGGTGACGGCTCTTGGGATTGGGGAGTCAAGAGCAATTTTGTCGTCATCAGCAACAAAGTGAAGGATCAGCCGGAGAAGCTCGACAAGCTGTTCGAGATCCTGAAGGCAGAGAGTAGCGATGAGGAAACCATCAACATGACCAATCTCGGAGTAAAGGGGACTCATTGGGACTTTACGGAGAGTGGGGCAACCGCAGGAGCCACCAAGTTCCTTGCTGGATTCGAGAAAGCGGAAGAACGCGATCAGGCTGGTATCCGGCTCTTCTCGCTTGGCAATATCACGACCCAGGCATACCGTGAGAAATATTCCAATCCGGCTCTGAATGAAGCGATCAAAACTTATTCATCCGCTCCAAGACAGACGGATGCGTTGTTGTTCTCGGCATTGCCTTCTGACGGGAAATACAAAAACGACCTGACTTCACTGATGCAGAAATATTTTGCTCAAATCATCAGCGGAGAAATTCCACTCGATGATTTCGATAAGTTCGTTGCAGAATGGAAATCCAGAGGCGGCGATGAATTGACCAAGGAAGCCAACGAGATGTATCAGGCTCAATTCAAAAAATAAACAGGGTTTCAGGGGAGTGTAAGATGAAAACCATACGAAAGCATGGAGAATTATTGGCGCTGTTTCTGTTTGCCTTTGCGTTTTTCATTGTTTTTAAATATGGTCCGCTGTATGGCGTGGTCATTGCATTTAAGGATTTCAAGGTTGTGGATGGAATTTGGGGAAGTCCGTGGGTGGGATTTCAGCATTTTCAGGATTTGTTTCAGAGCAGCGACTTTTACCGTCTTCTTAAAAACACCCTGCTTTTGAACTTTTATCAGCTGCTCTTTGCATTTCCGGCTCCGATTATTCTGGCGATTCTGCTGAACGAGGTCCGCTCCCGGTATTTCCAGAGATTCATTCAGACGACGATGTATTTACCCCATTTCGTATCCTGGGTAATCATGTCGGGTCTGCTCATCTATTTTCTGTCGCCGACTACAGGGATTATGGCTGACATCATGGGCTGGTTCGGAAAGGAGCCTATCTTCTTCATGGGCAAAAAGGAATATTTCCGGTCCATAGTCGTAGGCTCCTCCATACTGAAGGATCTGGGCTGGGGTTCCATCATCTATTTCGCCGCTTTGTCGGGGATCAACCCGGAGATTCAGGAATCGGCCATCATAGATGGAGCGAACCGCTGGCAGCGGATCATCCGGATCAATGTTCCCTCGATCATGCCGACCATATCGATTATGTTCATTCTCAGTCTCGGCGGGTTCTTAAGCGCAAATTTTGAACAAATCATCAATCTGCTAAATCCGGTCACCTTTGAAACAGGCGACGTCATCGATACTTATGTCTACCGTGTCGGTCTGCAGCAGTTCCAGTATAGCTACACAGCAGCTATCGGCTTGTTCAAGTCACTCGTGGGACTTGTGCTCATTCTGGGTGCCAATCTGACCGTGAGGAAACTGAGCAAGGGGGATAATGGATTATGGTAGGAGCAGGAGGAATTCAGTCATGAAGACGAGAAAATGGCAGGATCATATTACACCCGCTATCATCTATTTTGTGCTATCGTTGCTCGCACTGATCGTCGTATATCCGTTCATCCATGTTACGGCGGTTTCTTTCAGTGGGCGCGGAGAGGCGCTCCGGAGCGGATTTCACTTTTTCCCGCGGGACTTCGAATGGAGGGCGTACCGGGAGCTGCTGGAGTATCCGTTCATCTGGTCGGGTTATGCAAATACAGTGTTCCGCATGGTGGTGGGAACGCTCTTGACGCTGCTCGTTACCGTCTGCGCCGCCTATCCTCTGTCACGTCCGGATTTTCCTATGAAGCGCGTGCTGATCATGCTCATACTGTTCACCATGATCTTCGACGGGGGCATCGTACCGAATTATCTGCTCATCAAAGAGCTGCATCTGCTGGACTCACGCTGGGTCTATGTGCTGCCAACAGCAGCTAACGCCTTTCAGGTTCTGGTGATGCTCTCATTCTTCCGGTCCATTCCCGATGCACTGATCGAAGCGGCCCGCATCGATGGGGCCAGGGACATGCGGATTCTGTTCCGCATCGTACTGCCTCTCTCTATTCCATCCCTGGTGACGATCGGACTCTGGTCGCTGGTACATCATATCAATGCCTTTATGGATAATCTGTTGTATGTCACCGACCAGTCGAAGTTCGTGCTCCAGCAAGTCGTCCGGCAGATTCTTATCGAAAATAAGCTGGACCCGTTCACTACGGCAACCAATTTGATCCCTCCTGCACCGGAGAGTCTGAAGATGGCGTCAGTGATCGTATGCTCCTTGCCCGTGCTTGTGCTGTACCCGTTTTTGCTTAAATACTTCGAGAAAGGAACGATGATTGGTTCAGTAAAAGGGTAAGCTTCGCTTCGGGGGACTCCACGGTTCCCTTTCAGATACTCCAATCGATAAGGAGGCTTCATATAACATGGGAAGAAGAACGTTTATTGTCTTATCGATCATTGCATTAATAGTAGGATGTTTCCCGGCCGCGGCGATTCAGGCAGAGGAGTCACACAGTTCCGAAGCAGTCTATTATGTATCTGAAAATGGAAGCGATTCCAATCCGGGAACAGTGGGAAGTCCCTTCCTTACCCTGGAAAAGGCCAGAGATGCCATACGCCAGCTTAAGCAGGGCGGAGGATTGCCTGAAGGCGGTGTTACCGTATATCTGAGGGGCGGAATATACAACCGGACCGGAAGCTTCCTGCTGGAAGAGCAGGATTCCGGGACGGCAGACAAACCGGTTACCTACAAGGCTTATCCGGGCGAATCCGTCCGGCTGAGCGGTGGCCAAGAGCTGAAGAAGAGTTGGTTCACCCCGGTGACGGACCCGACGGTTCTGAACCGGATCATCAGCACCGGTGCAAGATCGAAGGTTCTTCAGGTAGATCTGATGAGCCATGGCATCTCTGATTATGGAGTTATGAGCCGTCATGGCTACTACAAAGCCAACGATGTCAGCCAGACTCCGCCGATGGAGCTGTACATCGAAGGTGAAGGGATGACTCTGGCCAGATGGCCCAACAAAGGTACAGTCCAGATGGGCAATATTATTGACCCGGGGCCGACCCGCAAGGATGCCGATCTGCAGACCCGCGGAGGTACCTTCACCTACACCTATGAGCGGCCTGAGCTTTGGACCCAGGCAGATGATATTTGGCTCGACGGGATCTTCGGCTATAGCTGGGAATGGTCGTACAACAAAATCGCCTCTATTGATACGGTTAACAAGTCCATCACATTAGCTTACGGGGAAATGAGCGGTCTTATGAAGACCTGGTATCCTGACTTCCATTTCGCCCAGAATCTGTTGGAAGAGATCGATATGCCCGGGGAGTATTATATCGACCGGACCCAAGGTATTCTGTACTTCATGCCTACAGCCGCCTTCGGGGAGAACAACCCCGAAATTACCGTCTCCATGCTTAAGACTCCAATGATCAGCACCGTTAATACATCTCATGTCACCTTTGAGGACCTGATTCTGGAGAATGGCCGGGATTCAGGAGCAGTGATCATGGGCGGTGACGGTGTCCGGCTCGTGCATTGCGAAATCCGTAATTTCACCGAAGGTGGTGTACGGATCAATACCCAGAGCCGCTGGCTGTACAATGACTTTGCGAAGGGGACAGGGGTTAACCATGCTGTCGTCAGCACGCATATTCATCATGTCGGGGGGACAGGAGTGATTCTGAATGGCGGAGACCGGCTGACGCTTGCGCCAGGCAATAATGTGGTCGAGAACAGCCACATCCATGATTTTGCCTATTACCATAAAGCGTATAACCCTGCTGTGATTCTGACTGGAGCAGGCAATCGTATCTCCCATAATGAAATTCATGATGCCCCTCATCCCGGTATTCTGATCTTTGGCAACGACCATGTCGTGGAATACAACAACATCTATGATGTCTGCAAAACATTCGCAGATCTCGGTGCCATCTACATGAATCTGGGGGCTGCGCCGCAGGAACGGGGATCGGTCATCCGTGGGAATTACTTTCACAATATAGGGGAAGGCAAGGCCGGGGTTCAAGGCGTGTACCCTGATAACTTCACTATGGGGATTACGATCGAAAAAAATATTTTCTACCGGATGGGCAACTCTGCCATTCTGAATAACGGCGGTGCCCATATCCGCACCCGGAACAACCTTTTTATTGATGCCAAGGTTCCATATGACTACTCCGATATGTATTTGGGTGACGGACCCGAGCAGCAAATCTCCAAAAACTATATGCAGCCATGGCATGCTTTGTTCGAAAAATACAACAATTTTACCGGCATGCCGCATCTGGTCAAGTATCCGGAGCTGGCGGATTTCTTCACAGAGAACCGCTATTATCCTGACACGAACACATTCCAGAATAATGTCATCTACAATCCAACCAAACCAAGAAGCGGCACGAATGCGAACGGAGCATACGATAAACTCAATCTGGTCCAGTATGCGAACAACTGGGTAACCGACCATGATCCGGGCTTCGTGAATTTGGCGGGAGGCGATCTGAATCTGAAGGCGAACGCTGAGGTGTTCCAGCAGATTCCGGGCTTCCAAACGGTGCCTTTCAGCGAAATGGGCACCGTAGGCAAGATAGGCCCATACCTGACTCCCGACAGGGTCCCTGTACGAGGTGTTGTATTGTATGATGATACCCTCACCATGGGCATCGGGAAATCGTACACCCTGAATTCGGCGGTTCTTCCCTGGAATGCCACCAACAATAAACTACAGTATAGCTCCAGCGATCCTTCCGTGGTAAAGGTGGATGCGACGGGTAAGCTGAAGGGTGTAAATCTGGGAAGTGCGGTTGTAACAGCCGTCTCTGAAGACAACCCGCTGCTCAAAGACGAGGTCCAGGTGACTGTTGAAGTCGGTGACGGGATTATGGATGATACGAATTTCGAAAACGGCCGCAACAGCTGGCCGAGCGATTCGAACCGGAACATCGTAGAAGTCGATGGCGGCAACCATATGTATAAGCTGCTAAAAGGTGCGACGACGCTGAATGAGAACGACTTCAGCAATTATGAACTGACCTTCAAGCTGAAGACGCCTCCGGCGATTCCGGAGTCGGCCACGTTCTACGTGTTCGACAGACTGAATCCGAGCGGCAGCGGAGGCAGAATCGGGTACAAGAAGTATGCTGACGGAACTTCTGCCTGGATTCTGTATAATGCGGCCTGGGGTACGGTGAAGCAGAATGTGCTGGCTGCTCAGGATCTGCAGCCGGATACAGTCTACAATATGAAGATTATCGTCAAAGGACAGGAGATCAGTGTCTATGCGGATGGCAAGCTCAAGCTGAAGGCCAACGATCCCACCTTTAATCCTTCCGGTAAAGTCGGATTCTATGCCGGCGGATTCGACTACCTTTTGTTCGACGATATCAGATTTACGGTACCGACGAAGAATGTGGCCGGTTTGCTGCTCGATAAGAGCAGCGTTAACATGGTGATGGATGAACAGCTGCAGCTGCAGGTCCAGTTCGATCCGTCGGACGCCGAGAATCGTTCCGTGGCCTGGCAGTCCAGCCACCCGGAGGTGGCCTCTGTCAGCGAGAACGGGACGGTCACTGCCCAGGGCTTAGGGGAGACGGTGATCACTGTTTCCTCGGCTGCCAATCCGGCGGCGACAACCTCTGCCCGGATTGTGGTTTCGGATATTCTTCACTTTACGGATTACGATTCCGGGGCGAACGGATGGCCGGTGGACCCCAATCGCAGCATCGTGACGGTGAATGGAAACAAAATGTATAAAATATTGAAGGGGGCTTCCGCGCTTCATCCGAAGCTTTTCACGGATTATGACCTGACCTTCAAGCTGAGAACTCCTGCCGTGATGCCCGATACGGGCACATTGTATGTGTATGACCGTACCGCCTCTGGCAATTCCGGGAAGATCGCCTACAAGAAATTGACGGACGGGACCTCACAGTGGATTCTCTACGGCCCGACTTGGACGGTGCTTCAAACGAAGAATGTTCCAACTATGGATTTGCAGCCAAATACGGAATACAGCCTTCGTATTCTGGTTGATGGCGCCAGCATCCGCGTATATGTGAACGGTGAACTGAGGCTGGATGGCTCTGATCCCAAGCATAATCTGACGGGAACGGTAGGTTTTTATGTAGGTGGTTTCAGTGAATTGTGGTTCGACGACGTCAAGTTTACAATGATTGACCGGACTGCCCCGGTAACCACGGCTGTCATTACCCCGTCGCTGCCGGATGGCCCGGACGGCTGGTATGTAAGCCCCGTAACGGTTCAGTTGAATGCTGCGGATATGGGCTCCGGCGTAACGGATACTGTATACAGCATGAATGGCGGAGAGACCTGGCTGCCCTACCAGGGGCCGCTGATTTTTAGCCAGGATGGTCATTATTCGGTGGCTTACCGGTCAGCGGACAGGGCCGGGAACAGCGAGGATGCGAAAACCTTGAGCTTCAAGCTGGACATTAACGCCCCTGAGGTATCCGTCGCAGTGCCAGCTGCGAGAGCTTACACAGGTACGGAAACCCTGACCCTGTCGTGGACCGCTGCCGATGTTATGTCCGGAGTAGACGACAGCAAGACCGCTGCGCTGCTGGATGGTGGAGCTATAGAGCAGGGGGCTTCGGTTCCGCTGTATACGCTGGGTCTTGGCGCCCACACCTTCACTGTATCCGCCAGCGATGAGGCGGGGAATACGCAGGAGCGTACAGTGACTTTCTCAACCTATGCAGATATGAACTCCCTGAAAGCACTCGTTAGCCTGTTCAGAGAGATGTCCTGGATAGACAACCATGGCATTGCAAACAGTCTGAGCACCAAGCTCGATCACGGCCAGGTGGAAGCATTCCTCCAACAGGTGCAGGCCCAAAGCGGCAAGCATATCCAGGCTGTAGCCGCGGCTTACCTGCAGCGGGATGCGGTTGATATTCTGGCAAGGGCGGGGACGCAGGGCTAACTCATATTTGGATCTGCGGATGAATTGGAATAAGCAAAACGGCTGTGCCGTCCTTCACTGGACAGTACAGCCGTTTTGGTTGAGACGTGGGGGAAAGGTACTGCCTCTGCTTGCCGATAAACCTTTGCTTCCTCTGTCTCTTCTTCCTCGGAGAACCCTAGTTGGCGGCAGGATCAAGTGGAAAAAGTGAACTTAAATCTACCGTTCCCACTCCTCGCAAGCGCTTGTTGGAAAAAGTAGACTTCATTCGGCACATTCGTCTATTTATAGCTGAATATGCCTAGTTTAAGTCTACTGATTCCACCTAACAGCTCTGTGAGAACGCTTCCCGGCACAATTAAGTTCACTAATTCCACTTCGCTCCTCAGGAGCACCTGCCTATTCATCCATGAATTGCAGCACGGGGAAAATCCAGGCATAGGACTGATAATACCCGCTGTTCAGATTTTTATTGCCGGTTATCGGACGATAAGGGGCGACGAAACGTTCATATTCGGGTTCCTTGTAAACCTTGGACATGGCTTCAAATAGGTCCAGCGGCCACGAATCGGAAGCCAGCGGCTTCGGAAATTTCTGATCTTTATCGTACGGCCACTCCTCGATGTGCCCATCGGCATAATAGAATAACGTATCGAGCGCTGTCTTGATGTTTGCTCCGCCAGGAGAGGTCCGGTGGAACAAATTTTCGCCGGTTGTGTCATGGATCAGCTTCATGGCTGCGGTGATGGGAGCGAGAGAGAAATAATGATACCAGATTGAATTCGATCCCCGCATGGTCTCTTCCGGAATCAATCCCGAAGGTGCAAGAGAGTTATCGATATGTTCTTTGAGATGGGCCGCTGCTTCTGCAAAACGGGCTTGGTCATCCATGAAGCGGAAGAGGGACAACCGGGCATAAAGACTCCAGCTCCACCAGTTGTTTCTAAGCGGGATTGTCACCCATGCCGGTAAGAAAACCTCGCTCATCCAGGAGATGAATTGATCTTTATTCTCCTTGGGCCACCCCGGATAGTGCTTGATGAGCTCAGCCGCTTGAAGCAAGCCGGTTCCCAGGTAGGCGGAGACAAGGGGGCCGTCGTCCCCGGCCAGCTCCTTATTCACGGTTGCCCAGCCATCAATCAGTTCGGCTGCCTTATCCGCATAAATGGCTTCGCCCGTGAACCGGTAGGCTAACGCTGCCGTGCAGGCGGACTGGGCATCCGCCTCCATCAGCCGTTTGGCTGTCTGATGGCCGGTCGTATCGAAATAGAAGCCGGGGATATGCCATGAAGGAACAGCGTGACAGCTGACCGACATCCCTTCATTTGCAACGTGCAGAAGCTGGTTTTGTGCCGTCTGGCTGATCATCGGGCATCAATCCTTTCATTTTCGGGCTTATGTCATTGGCGCTCATACCAATAGCCGGGTACTCCGCGCTCTAGCCGCATCAGAGCCTCCAGATAGAAATAATCCCCCCAGATGACATAATCGTCGGGTGAAATATCGAGCCGTACGGCGTAGGAGCCACGGTTCAGGAGTCCTTGGGCCGCGGGCTCATCCTTCGTGGAGTAGTTAACGGCCAGGGAGGCAACGATTCGCTCGGCTGCGGCTGACAGCCATTCCCGGTCAACGTCCCGTTCCGACAGCAGTGAGGCCAGCTCGAGCATTCCCGATGCGGCAATGGCTGCTGCGGAGCTGTCCCGCTGAGTCGCCGGCACCTGCGGTACATCAAAGTCCCAGTACACCACCCCATCCTCAGGGAGCCGGTTCACAAAATAGCGGGCTAACCGCTTAGAGGTTTCCAGTAGTTCAGGCTGCCGCAGATAACGGTAGGCAAGGGCAAATCCGTAAATGCCCCAGGCTTGCCCCCGGGTCCAGGTCGAGCCATCCCGGCTGCCCTGGTGGGTGCCGCCGCGGATCGAGTCCCCGGTCACCGGATCGAAATAGAAAGTGTGGTACGTGGAGTCATCTCCGCGGACCAGAAAACGGCGGCTGATAGCCGTCTGCTTCTCGGCGGCCTGGCGGTAGCATTCGCTGCCGGTCTGCTGGTAAGCCCAATGCAGTAAAGGCAAATTCATCAGACAATCTATGATAATACGCCCGCCGTTCTCCGGATCGTCCTTAGGACCCCAAGCTTGCAGAATTCCTGGAGTGTCGCGCCATCTCTCCAGCAAAACATCCGCAGCCTGCAAAGTGGCAGACCGGGAGTTTTCGTCCCTTTCCAGAATCCAATGGGCTTTGGTGGAGAGGGAATATAGGAATCCGATGTCATGATGATCCAGGTTCACCCGCTGTTCCAGACGCTCCCGGAAGTTGTCCAACGCTCTCATAGCAGCATCCCGATAACGGCTATCCTGAGTATACTCGTAAGACAGCCAGAGAAGTCCGGACCAAAAACCTTCGGTCCAATCATTATTAGGCGTTAACCGGTAGATCCGGTTTCCTTGGGTGCTTGTGAGGGGAAACTCCTCTCCGAAACGGTCAATATTTTGTGAAATCACACTTAAGGCGTCCTCAATGGCTTGTGCCCACATGGCGGCATCCTCCATTCTTTGATAGAAAGGCTGCCTCTATTATATATCCGGAACAGTAATTCCTTGTTGTGCTAAAATATAACCAGATTGCGGTTATGGAGATATGGGGGTGGACGTATTGGCGGGACATATTGAACATGTAGATCCGGGTCACAGCAGCTTTTTTCTGGCCTACCGGGATGAGTGGCTGGATGATCATTTTCTTAAATTTCATGCGCATCAAGGTCTGGAATTGTTATTTATCCATGAAGGGGATGGGCTTGTGGAGGTGGAGGGCGCATCCTACGAACTGGAAGGAGGAGCGCTCTTCTGCTTCCAGCCTTACCAGCTGCACAAGGTGGAGGTTCCCGGCCGTAGGGATACCCGGTATGTCCGGACGAATCTGACGTTCGATCCAAGGTATCTGGAGCCGTTTCTGGAGCCGTATCCCAAGCTTCAGGCGTTTCTCCGCTTTTTGTCCAAAGGAGCTCTGACTTCACCCAAGTTCACATTCACAGAAAGCCAGCTGACGGGAGTGATGGAGAGCCATGTTCAGGCGGTGACGGAAGCAGGGGAGGATCAGGAAGAGGCCCGTATTTTGTTTCTGATTTCCTTGCTGCGCCATCTCCAGCTGGCGGTTATTACATATGAGGAGCTATCACCGGAAGGCTGGTCTGTCAAAAAAACCGCCCATATTGAATCGATTATGGATTGGATCGAAAGTCATTTCAGACAGCCCTTCAGCCTGGAACTGCTGGCCGGGGAGCTGCATCTGTCTTCCTACTATGTATCCCATTTGTTCAAGCAATACACTGGAGTAACACTAACGGATTACGTCACAGCCAGAAGAATCCGTGAAGCCTGCGTGCTGCTCGCGAATTCCGGTAAACCGGTGCAGCGAATCGCCCATGAGATCGGAAGGCTAAGCCCCCCATATTTTTGCAAGCTGTTCAAAAAACACAAAGGTATGACACCTCTGGACTACCGCTCGGCGCTTCATCATACGGCCAAATAACGGGCATGTGCGTTCCTCAGGTCTTATAAAACCTTAGACAGCAGGCTACGAATGATTTCATGCCCTGCTGTTTTTTAGGCTTTGCCAATTCTGATATTGCGGTACTTTCCAGGCGTTATTCCCGTTTGTTTGCGGAACAGGCGTATAAAATAATTGGGATTATCAATACCGACCTGCTGGCCGACTTCGGATACGGACAGCTCCATGTTCTCCAGCAGTGATTTGGCTGTCTTGATTTGCAGATCATGCAGATATTGAAGCGGACTCATGCCCGTGTACGTTTTGAGGCACCGGGCGAGATAGTCGAACCGGTAATGAAGCGTCTGTTCCATATGCTTTGCGTCGAAGGGCCGGGTTAGATGCTGCTGAAGATAGGCGATGGTGTGATCGCAGAGCTGTCTTGCGCGGGAGGCATTCTGCAGCCGTGCCGCAGCCTGCAATTGTACCAGCAAGCCGGCCAGCTGCATCTGCAGCGGCAAGGAGTGCGCAGGCGATAAACTGTGATGGAGCTCCATCATCCGCTCCAGGAATGGAAGGATGTCAGGGACATGCAAGGTGGCGAATTTCGGAAGATACATCACTTGCAGGTTCGGCTCCACATCCAGATTGGTTCCTTTGACGTATGGAAAGGACCAGGGGATTTTCCCGCTTTCGATCGTCCGGACAGGCGCCGGATGGACAAAGTGAATCCAGTAAATTTCGGTGATTTCTTCGCAAGGACGATACCCGGTATGCATACGGTTGGGTTCCAGCACAAGCATGGAGCCTTCTTTGATTTCGTAGGGGACATCATCTTCCATCATATACAAGGTGCCTTTCAAGACAAACAACAGGTCGTATACATCGAACGAACGGGCTTCATGCTTTTGTCCCGGGGGCCAGAAGGTATGGCCGATAGTTACCAGCTGCGGCAGCGGGGGGATGGTAAGCTCCAGACAGTTCATCACAGGTTTCACCTTTCCCTTTGATATCGTTGCCTCATTGTATCACGCCAGAAACCGATAAGGTAGAAAATGTGCTACTTTAAGTCGGTACAGAACCTGTCTGATCCAGAGGAATATTTATATACTTAACGTATATGAATTCGGAAAGGAAGGGTATATATGCGATTCCGCCAGGTCCATCTCGATTATCACACCTCCGAAGCGATAACGCCGATCGGAGCCCGTTTTGACCAACAGCAGTTTCAGGAGATGCTAAAGCTGGGCTGCGTAGATTCCGTTACAGTGTTCTCTAAATGCCATCACGGCTGGACTTATCATCCGTCGGAGGCGGGGGTGATTCATCCCGGGCTGAGCTTTGATTTACTTGGAGCCCAGATCGAGGCTGCACATGAGATCCATGTGAAGACGCCCGTATATCTGTCAGCCGGACTGGATGAAAGACTGGCCAGACTGCACCCGGAGTGGCTGATCCGCGATGAGAATGACCAAACGAACTGGGTAAAAGGCTTCATGGAACCGGGCTATCACCAGTTCTGCATGAACACGCCTTACCTGGATATCCTGATTGCACAAACCCGTGAAGTCGTGTCCCGCTATGATCTGGACGGCTTGTTTTTCGATATTGTCGGTGTGCGCAAATGCTACTGCCATAGCTGTATAGAGAGCATGCGGCGGGAAGGCGTTGATCCCCGGGATGAAAAGGCGATGCGTACACTCTGGGAGAAAACCTACGCGAATTATACGGCAAGAGTGAAAGAAGCGGTTGAGGCGATCAAGCCGGGGCTGCCGATCTTCCATAACGGCGGACACATCGCGCGCGGCCGCCGCGATTTGGCATACATGAACGACCATTTAGAGCTGGAATCATTGCCTACAGGCGGCTGGGGCTATGATCATTTCCCGCTGTCGGCCAGGTATGCGCAGACGCTGGGTCTCGATTTTCTCGGGATGACCGGGAAATTCCATACGTCCTGGGGGGAATTCGGCGGGTATAAGCACCCGAATGCGCTCCGTTATGAAACTGCGCTCAGCATCGCCAATGGCGCCGGATGTTCGATCGGCGATCAGCTGCATCCCGACGGCCATATGGATGAAGCCACTTATGCCCTGATCGGAGAAGCTTACCGCGAGGTTGCGGACAAGGAAGCCTGGTGTACTCTAGCTAAGAATGTAGCGGATGTGGCACTTTTGTCGCTTGAGTCGACCGGTGTGCATCCCAAGGCAAAGACGGAGGGGCGCAGGCCGCCATCGGATGCCGGAGCCGTTCGCATTCTGCTGGAGGGGAAAATCCTGTTCGATGTTATCGATAAAGAGCATGATTTTACGGCTTATAAAGTGTTGATTATGCCCGATTATGTGGCGGTGGATGACGGGCTGTGCAGCAAATTATTGCAGTTCCTGCAAAGCGGCGGTAAAATTCTCGCGACGGGCTGGTCCGGTCTGGATCCCGAAGGGACGCGGTTCATGATGGATCTCGGAGTACAGTATTCGGGAGTCAATCCGTTCCGTCCCGATTATTTCCGTCCTCTGTTCAAGCCCGGAAGCCTGCAGGAGGCCTCCTTCGTGTTTTATGGGGAGGGACAGAAGATCGGGCTTAACGGCGGAACTGAGCTTGGACGCCGCGAAGATCCTTATTTTAACCGCGATGGCTTTACGTTCTGCTCCCATCAGCATACGCCTAGCAGCTATGTTAGCGGAGGACCGGGAATGGTGGAGAACGGCAATGGAATCTATATCGCGTGGAACGTATTTGAAGATTACGCTGCCAAAGGGAGCCTCATTGTGAAGGAAACGATTCTTTACGCGCTGAATCGGCTGCTTCCCGGCAAGACGCTGCATACGAATCTGCCGGCGCAGGGCATTGTTACGCTGCAGGAGCAGAGGGCCGAGAACCGCCTGGTCAATCACCTGCTGTACGCGGCACCAGTCCGCAGAGGCGAGAGCATCGAAGTGATTGAGGACATTATCCCTGTATACAATGTCGAGGTTTCCGTTCAGACGGAGGGCCTCGTCACCAAGGTGTATCTGGCACCTCAGATGACACCGCTCCCTTTTAGCTGTGAGGGCCGGACTGTTCGTTACACAGTACCCGTGCTGGAGGGCCATCAAATGGTGGTCCTCGATTATGAATCGGATTGAATTGAAAGGATGGCAAATGATGAACTTTGAACCTCTAGCTTCATTTATGGACCGCATCACTTCCTGGCGTATTCCTTGGGCGGAGGTGCTCGTTATGCACCGGAATGAAACAGTTTTCCGTTACCGTCAGGGCTACGCCAATCTGGAAGAGAAGACGCCTGTCACTGACCGGCAGTTGATCAACCTCTACTCACTAACGAAGATTATGACATGTACGGCAGCCCTTCAGCTCGTTGAAAAGGGAGCCGTTCATCTGAATGATCCGCTGTCAGACTACCTGCCGGAATTCGCTGATATGACCGTGAAGAAGAGACAGCCGGATGGTGAACTTGCATTCGAGAAGGCGGTGAAGCCGATCACCGTGCGCGATCTGTTCACGATGTCGGCTGGCTTCTCCTATGATCTCGAAGCTCCGTCTATCCGGGATGCAGTGAGAAGCACGGACGGGAAGATGCCGACACGCGCCTTCGCGGAGGCGATCGCCAAGGAGCCCCTGCAGTTCGAGCCGGGTACCCGGTGGAATTACAGTTTGTGTCATGATGTCCTTGCCGCTCTCGTCGAGGCTGTGGACGGCAGACGGTTCGGCACATATATCCGGGATGAAATTACCGGACCGCTGGGCATGACGGACACGGGTTTTGATCTTTCGGACGAGCAGCGGGTCCGTCTGGCCCCGCAGTACGAATATAGTGATGCGCTTGGCAAGCCCGTACGCAAGGATGGGAACGGATACCGGCTCGGAAGCGAATATGAGAGCGGCGGGGCGGGACTGCTGTCTACCGTTAGCGACTATGCTCTGTTTTTGAACGCGCTGACGAATCAGGGCACAAGCCCGGACGGCGTGCGTATTCTGTCCCCGGCGACGGTGGATCTGATGCGGACCGATCATTTGGCGGGCAATATGCGCGGGGATTTTTGCTGGGAGCAGTTGAAAGGTTACGGCTATGGGCTGGGTGTGAGAACCCACATCTCGCAAGCGGAGAGCGGTTCGCTCAGCCCCCGCGGTGAATTCGGCTGGAGCGGTGCAGCAGGATGCCTGGCCATTATTGATCCGGCTTCACAGCTGACGGTCATGTATGCGCAGCATTTGCTGAACAACCAGGAGCCTTTTGTACATCCACGCTTGAGAAATATCGTGTACGCCTGCCTATAACTAAACCGCACCTCTTGATCTAAGAAGCCACCAAAAAGTCAAAAAAAGCAGCGACTCTGCCGTTATGGGAGTCGCTGCTTTTTGATTGTAATCTACTGCTTAGTGAGTGAAGAATGGGATTCAACCTGAAATAGGGTTCGGTCCATTCTATATCATATCTGGTGTAGAGTCTCTAAATATGGGGGTTGTATAGATATGAGAGACCTGATAAGGCTGTTCGGGATGACTGATCCGTGACAGCAGCATTTGGGCAGCGGTGCCCCCCATTTCGTTACTGTAAATATGGACGGTGGTCAGATGAGGCTCGATGATCTTTGATTCTGGACTGTTATCAAAACCGCAGACAACAATATCCCCGGGAATGGAATGGTTTTGATTTTTAAGTGCTTTCATAAAGCTGACGGCGATGAAATCGTTGGCACATATAAAAGCTGATGGAAGCTGGGTAATACCCTGCAGCCTTTCATCCGCCCAACCGGGAGTGGAGAAAAAGTACCGATCCTCATCCAGAACACACTGTGAGAGATCCAACCGGATGCCGGCCTCCGTTAAAGCGCGATTGAACCCCACCCATCTTTCGTTAAAGCTCCGGCAATGATTAAAGTCCCCGACAAACCCGAACGTTTTGTAACCTCCATCAATTAACTTCCTCGTAAGCAGATAAGTACTGTGCTCGTTCTCCATCAACAGCACATCCGCTTGAAATTCAGGGTAGCAGACATGAGCAGAACAATCGATGAAGATGGTTGGAAGTTCAAGGCTTGTAATCAGCCTGCTGTATTCCAGATTGAACAGCTCAATACAGATGATCCCGTCCACATTGGACACATCAAAATTATTGGGAAGGGATAGCGATTGCTGATCGATATCCCGGATGATGTGAATGGATAAATTATACCCTTCGTCGCTGATGCATTTTTCCAAACCGCTGATCAGGGTCGATCCAAAATGGGAAGTGTTTGGCAAGTTCTCTGTTAATAAAGCGATGTTTCTGGAGCTCTTAGACAACTTGCTTTCGTCCTCCATAAAGGAAAACTGCTTGTATTTCATTTCTCTCGCTTGTTTAATGACTTTATTTCTGGTTTCATCGGGAATGCCTATCGTTCCGTTTAAGGCTTTGGAGGCCGTGTTTCTGGAGATTCCCAAAGCATCAGCGATGTCTTGTATGGTTACCCTATCTCTAGCCATGTATTGTACATTCACCTCTATGTCGTGTTCTTTTCATCGTCTTAACTTCCTTAAATGTATAATAGTTTTCTAAAAATAGCAATATTCAAATTTACAAATGAACAAATAATTTTACATTTGTAAACTAATCCATGTTCAAAAATAACGTGAAAATAATAACTAATTATGAGTATATCGTGATTAAAATTGCATTTTTACTGCCTGAATTCCTCTTTATATAATTTTTTAATGCGAAAAGGACCTTTTTGGAGTCCTTTTATTGTCAAATGAACAAAAATAATTTTACATATTGTATTGACGCATGGTGAACTCTCTGATAAATTGTAAATGCAGCAGGACTTAAGTTCAGCTGAAACGTTGGGCTCATATGTGCATCACAAATTAAATGTGTAAAAGAATGGAGGCAAAGGCATTGCAAAACACAATGAAAGCGGATGCTAGAAGTACGGTGCCCAAATCTTCGAGCTCCTTATTAAATTTTATGAAGAAACATTACTTTCTTTATTTAATGCTCGCACCGGCGCTAATCCTGACCCTGATTTTTAAATATGGTCCAATGTATGGCGCGATCATCGCCTTTAAGGATTTCAGCCCGATCAAAGGAATCATGGGCAGTGAATGGGTAGGTTTTTACAACTTCAACAAGTTTCTTTCTTCCCCCAATTTTGAAGAGATTTTTATGAATACGCTTAAATTAAGTTTTTTCGGTCTGATTTTGAGCTTTCCCGTTCCCATTCTGCTGGCCTTGATGCTGAATCAGATCAGGAGGTCTGCTGTCAAAAAGAATATACAGTTGTTTCTGTACGCGCCTAACTTCATTTCCGTAGTGGTTGTGGTGGGTATGCTGTTTATCTTCTTGTCTCCGACAGGGCCAATTAACCAGATCTTTACCTGGGCTACAGGTGAACCTGTAATGTTCATGTCCCGTCCTGAGTATTTCCGCTGGATCTACATTCTTTCGGATATCTGGACAAGTGCAGGCTGGGCTTCAATTATCTATGTGGCGGCTCTTGCCAACGTTGACCCTGAGTTACATAATGCTGCGAATCTGGATGGAGCTAATCTTCTGCAAAGAATACGCCATATTGATCTTCCAACCATTCGCCCGATAATGGCTATTGTGTTTATTCTTGCGGCGGGGGGCATCATGTCGATCGGATTTGAAAAGGCTTATCTCATGCAAACGGCAACCAACCTGCCGTCCTCCGAGATCATTCCGACTTATGTTTACAAAATAGGCTTGCAGTCAGGCGATTACGCATACTCAGCCGCAGTGGGTTTGTTCAACTCTCTCATCAACGTTGTTTTGCTCATTACGGTGAACTTTATTGTGAAGAAGCTGAATGAGGGCGACGGCCTTTACTAAGAAAGGAGTACCTGTTCATGTTCATAAGACATTCCCGGCTGGACCGCTTTATTCTCGCGCTGAATGCCACGTTCTTGACGCTCGCTGTATTGGTAGTGGTGCTTCCGCTCGTTTATGTGGTGATTGCATCCTTCATGGACCCATCGGTATTGCTCAGTCATGGATTATCATTCAAAGTTTCGGACTGGTCATTAGACGGCTACAAAATGATCCTTACAAATCCGGCTATGATCCGCGGGTTTGGAAACGCTGTTTTTTACTCCGTGGCATTTGCCACACTTACCGTTCTGGTCTCGATCTGTGCAGGCTATGCCCTGTCGGATGACAGGCTGAAAGGTAGAGGGTTTTTTATGACCTTGTTCATTATCACGATGTTTTTTGGCGGGGGACTTATTCCAACTTATCTGCTGGTCAAAAACCTGGGGCTGCTTGACACGGTATGGGCAGTGATCATTCCCGGAGCAGTCAACGTATGGAACATTATCCTTTCCAGAACCTTTTTCAAGAGCGTACCCAATGAATTGAGGGAGGCGGCCAATGTGGACGGGGCATCGGAGATGAGAATTTTCATCGGGATTGTATTGCCGCTCTCGAAACCCATTATCTTTGTGCTTGCTCTTTATGCCTTTGTGGGCCAGTGGAATTCCTACTTTGATGCCATGATTTATCTGGATAATCCGAACCTTCATCCGCTGCAGCTCGTTCTGCGTTCCATCCTGATTCAGAACCAGGTAGATCCTGGTATGATCAGTGATCAGCTGGCGATGGCAGAAATGAAACGGTTGTCTGAAATCATCAAATATGCTGCAATCGTTGTTTCCAGTTTGCCGCTCATCATTATGTATCCTTTCTTCCAGAAGTACTTTGAAAAAGGTGTCATGCTCGGTTCCCTGAAATAGGGGATGGACTTGAACATAGATACAGATTTGCATTCATCCTACTCAGGAGGTCATGTTCCCATGAAAAAACTGACAAAATCAAAAGTGGTAACCCAAGCAGCTTCTGCCTCTGTACTTGCCTCTATCCTGTTGCTTACGGCATGCAGCGGTGGCGGCGGAGGAAATGCGGCTAGTAAAGAACAGGACCCAAGCGGCAAAGTTACCCTGAACTTTATTACGCAAAGCTCCCCCCTGGCACCGGCCGACCCGAACGAAAAGCTGATCAATAAACGTCTCGAAGAAAAAACAAATGTTCATATCAACTGGAAAAACTTCACCAAAGACGTGTTTGTGGAAAAAAGAAACCTGGCTGTTGCAAGCGGTGATCTCCCTGATGCTATCTTCAATGCTGACTATAGTGATTATGAGCTGCTCAAACTTGCTAAAGACGGTACCATTATTCCATTGAACGATCTGATCGAGAAGAATATGCCCAATTTTAAAAAGGTGTTGGAACAAGCTCCTGAATACAAGAGCATGATCACGGCGCCGGACGGCAATATTTATGCCTTTCCCTGGATTGAAGAGCTTGGTAACGGAAAAGAAAGAATTCAGGCTGTAGACAGCATGCCCTGGATCAATGTCAAATGGCTGAAAAAGCTGGGCCTTGAGATGCCAAAAACGACGGATGAGCTGAAAAAAGTGCTGATCGCGTTCAAGACGCAGGACCCGAATGGCAACGGCCAGGCGGATGAAATCCCGCTGTCCTTTATTAACAAGCCGGGCGCGGAAGATCTGGCCTTCCTCTTTGCTTCCTTCGGACTGGGGGAGAATCCCGATCATGCGGTGGTAAGCAATGAAGGAAAAGTGATATTTACAGCGGCGGATGAAGGCTACAAGAAGGCTGTTTCTTTTATCAATGAGCTGTATAAGGAAGGACTTATTGATATTGAGGCTTATACGCAGGACTGGAGTACGTATCTTGCCAAAGGGAAGGATCAACGATACGGATTGTACTTCTCCTGGGATAAGGCTAACATCTCTGGGGCCAACGATACCTATGAAGTGATGCCGCCGCTCGCTGGCCCGGATGGCGAAGTGAATGTAACGAGAACCAATGGTCTTGGCCTTGGCCGCGGTAAAATGGTCCTTACGAGCTCCAATAAAAACCTGGAAACGACGGCGAAATGGGTGGATCAGCTGTATGATCCGGTCCAGTCCGTGCAGGACAACTGGGGCACCTATGGGGATAAAACACAGCAGAACATCTTCAAATTTGATGAAGCCAAAGGCATGCTGACGCATCTGCCGCTCGAAGGTGCCGCTCCTGTTGAGCTTCGCGAGAAAACAAGTATCGGCGGGCCTCTGGCCGTTCTTGATTCCTACTATGGCAAATATACAACCATGCCGGATGATGCCAAGGGCAGATTGGATATTATCAAAAACATCATGGCGCCGAAGATGAAGGCAGAGAACGTAATGCCAAGCGTATTTAATTCGATTGAAGAGCTGGACCGCCTGACGACGATTGAAACGGATCTGTTCGCCTACGTTCTCAGAATGCGTACAGAGTGGTACCAGAACGGCAAAGTGGATGCGCAGTGGAATGATTATCTGAAGGAATTGGACCGACTTGGCCTGCAGGAATGGCTGAAAATTAAACAAGGCGGTTATGACAGAGCAACGAAGAAATAAAAAATAGATAGTGGAGTAGAGGAGAGAGCCATAATGTCAGCTATTACAAAACAAAAATACCGGGGTGTCTATCATTTCTCGCCCCAAGCCAAATGGATGAACGACCCGAACGGAATGGTCTTTTTTGAAGGAGAATATCATTTGTTCTTCCAACACCATCCGGGTGGAATGACCATGGGTAGCATGCACTGGGGCCATGCCGTCAGCAAGGACCTTATTACTTGGGAGGAGCTGCCTATCGCACTCTTTCCGGATGAGCTGGGCATGATTTTCTCGGGAAGTGCTGTTGTGGACTGGAACAATACGACCGGATTTTTTGAAGATAAGCCAGGGCTGGTAGCCATCTTTACGCATCACCTTGACATGCCGGAAGGGAAACCGGCCGTTCAGCGTCAAAGCCTCGCTTACAGCCATGACAACGGCAGAACCTGGACCAAATACGAAGGCAATCCGGTGATTGAACATGCTACTTTCATTGATTTCCGTGATCCAAAAGTGTTCTGGCACCAGGAGACTAAGCAATGGGTAATGATCGTCGCTTGCGGTCAAACGGTCTGCCTGTATCATTCTCCAGATCTGATCCATTGGACCTTTGCCAGTGAATTCGGTGAGGGCACCGGGTCACATGACGGTGTGTGGGAATGCCCTGACTTGTTCCCGCTGCACGTGGATGGAGACACAGCGAACACCAAATGGGTGATGCTTGTGAGTATTGGAGCAGACCCCGCTTTTGTGGAAGGCTCAAGAACACAATACTTCACCGGCGATTTCGATGGAGCAGTGTTTACTCCGGATGAGGATTCCGAGCATGTCCGCTGGCTTGATTATGGAAGGGACAATTACGCAGGGGTAAGCTGGTCGGATGTGCCTGAAGAAGACGGAAGACGTCTGTTTATCGGCTGGATGAGCAACTGGATGTATGCCAGACAGACACCCGCAGAAGAGTTCCGTGGGGCGATGACCCTTCCAAGAGAGTTGTACCTTGAATCCAGAGAAGGAAAAATCCTGCTCGTTCAGAAGCCGGTCAAAGAACTGGAGGTGGTCCGTACCCCTGTTCTTTCACTCAAAGATGTTACTGTGCAGGAAATCAACGCTTCATTAGCCGATCTCCAGCTTGATGCTTACGAGATCGCTGCGAGGTTCACCCGCGGTATGTCTGCAGGCTTCAAGGTAAGAGCCGGGGTTGGAGAACAAACCGTTATCGGAATTGATGCGAAGGCAGAAGAGCTTTATGTAGACCGTCAGACTTCAGGACGGCTAGATTTCCATGAGTGGTTCCCCGGACGTCATTCGGCGGAACTACAGGCACCGGGTGAGATCAATGATCTGCGCATTTTTGTGGACCGTACTTCGGTTGAAGTGTTCAGTAATGGAGGTCAGGCGGTCATTACGGATCTTATTTTTCCTAAGCCTGAATCAGCGGGCGTTGCTGCATTTGCAGAAAATGAAGAGACCCCGTTCCTTTCACTGGAAATCTACAAGTTGAATCTGCCTGCCGCGGATGGCGATAACCAGCAATCGGAGGGTTAACAGGATGCGTATAGGAGCAATTGAAGCAGGTGGAACCAAATTCGTGTGCGGGATTGGGGATGAAAGCGGGAAAATTCTGAACCGGCTCAGCCTTCCAACCGGGCATCCAGATCAAACCCTCCCTCAGGTGATTCAATATTTTCAAGACAAACAGGTAGAGGCGATCGGGGTTGGGTCCTTTGGTCCGATCGATATCAACCCGGAGAGTCCGACTTACGGCTACGTTACGACAACCCCTAAACGGGGTTGGGAGAATTACGATATGCTGGGGACTTTACGGCGGGCCTTTCCAGTTCCGTACGGCTGGGATACCGATGTCAATGCAGCCGCATATGGTGAGGCTAAATGGGGTGCTGCGCAAGGATTATCCAGCTGTTTGTACTATACCGTGGGCACGGGTGTCGGTGTCGGCGTGTATTCGGAAGGTAAAACCATACATGGTCTTGTACATCCTGAGGGAGGGCATGTACTGACCAGACGGCATCCTGAAGATGAATTCGCAGGCGTGTGCCCTTACCATGGGGACTGCCTCGAAGGGATGGCGGCAGGTCCTGCCATAGAAGCCAGATGGGGGAAAAAGGGCCACGAGCTGCCTCCCGGCCATATCGCTTGGGAAATGGAAGCCTTCTATATCGCCCAGTCGATAACCAATGCCATTTTACTTCTGTCTCCCCACAAAATTATTTTGGGCGGCGGCGTGATGCAGCAGCTGCAGCTGCTCCCGCTGATCCGGCAGGCTGTGCTCCGCAATCTGAACGGTTATGTCAGTTCAAGTACTATTCTGCAACACATCGATGAGTATATTGTGTCACCGGGTCTTGGCCAGCAGGCGGGATTATGCGGGGCTCTGGCCTTGGGGTTTGCAGCATGGAATAATGAGGCTTCCACTTTATAACAACTCAATAGGTATCCTGGCCAGTTATGCTCTGTAGCTGGCCAGCTTTTTACTTATGAATGGAAGGTGGAAGAATACGTAGAGTAGAAATGGAGGGCAACAGATGAAGAAGAAACCCAGAGCATTTCTATGCATTCTGATGGTTATAGGAATCATTATGACTTCATCCGAAGTTTACGCTGCTAGTCCTGATATAGGCGGGGCTGCACTGGCAGAGAGTGGCACAGGAAAAGCGGAAAAGGGGGGTCTTGCTATTTTTGAGAACGCTACCAATGTAAATACAAATCTGACGGGTTGGCAAGTAAAAGGAACCGGTAAGTGGGAAGAACCCGCAGATGGACTTCTGCTGACATCTGATCCGCAGGAAAACGTGATGGCCATCTCTGAAACGGTGGCAGATGATTTTCTGTATGAAGCCGACGTCATGATCAAGGATATGAAAGCGGAGGCTAGTTTGATCTTCCGTTCGAATGAAGATGGATCGAATTCATATATGCTGCAAATTGCACCAGAGTCCGGTACGATCCGTATAAAAGATGCGGCGGGTGGGGCAGGCAGATTAAATGAAGAACATCAGGTTTCCCGCAAGGAAGGAGAGATTTATCATCTCAAGGTAAAGGCCGAAGGGACCTCGCTAAAGGTGTATTGGGGGGATCAGTACAAGCCTGTGATTGATATTCAGGACAGTGCATACCATACAGGCCGTCTTGGACTGCACGTCCGGAATGGGTCTGCCTTGTTCCAAAATATAACCGTTAGCGATCTGAAAGGAAACCTGGGTACAGTGCTTGTAAATAAAGGACAGTGGCAGCCTGACCTTAGAGGCTTAAAAGGAACGTCTATGGACCAAGGCAAGGCACAGCGAATCTATAGCAACCAAGCCGCTGATTTTGTATACGAAGGAACAATCTCTTTGGGTTCTGATGCGGTTGCAGCGCTTGCTTTCCGCTCCTCTGCCGATGGAACCCGTGGCTATGAAGCCACACTTGTGAAGGAAGGAAATCAGGTCCGTGTAAAGCTGACGAAAGCTGACGGAACTGCAATTGCAAGCTCAGATCGTGCTTATTCGAGCCAAACGGGCGCGAAGCATGAAGTGGAAGTCAAGGCAAAGGGCAGCCGGATTCAAATTTTCCTGGACGGATATACTCCGGCAGCAATCGATATATCGGATAATTCGTATTCAACCGGAAACGCCGGACTTACTGTACGAATGGGAAGCGCTTACTTTCAGAATACGTATCTTACGGAGGCTAACAGTTATTATAATGAAACCTACCGTCCCCAATATCATTATTCGCCGAACCGCGGTTCCGCCAGCGACCCGAACGGGCTGGTCTACTTCGAAGGGGAATACCATCTTTTCCATCAGGATGGAGGCACATGGGCTCACGCCGTCAGCAAGGATATGCTGAACTGGAAACGCCTGCCGGTTGCACTTCCATGGAATGATTACGGGCATGTCTGGTCGGGAGCTGCAATAGCGGATGTAACCAATGCATCAGGCTTGTTCACGGATTCGGGCGGTAAAGGCTTGATTGCCTTTTATACCTCCTATAATCCGGATGGCCCGAATGGCAACCAGCGTATTGGTCTTGCCTACAGCATGGATCAGGGACGCACGTGGGAATATGCCAAGGACCGGCCGATTGTGATTGAGAACCCCGGCAAGAACGGAGAGGACCCGGGAGGCTGGGATTTCCGCGATCCCAAGGTGATCCGAGATGACGGGAATAATCGCTGGGTGATGGTGGTGTCCGGTGGCGATCATATCCGTTTTTTCACATCAACCAACCTGCTGGACTGGACCTTGACCGATAATTGGGGTTATGGGAATTATGTTCGCGGCGGTGTATGGGAATGCCCTGACTTATTCCCGCTGACCGTACAGGGAACGTCAGAGAAGAAATGGGTTCTCATGATCAGTACAGGTGCAAATCCGGCAACAGGAGGTTCGGATTCGGAATATTTTGTAGGGAATCTGACTGCTGAGGGTAAATTCGTGAATGATAATCCGGCAGGAAAAGTGCTGAGGACAGACTTTGGCAAAGAGTATTATGCATCCATGTCTTTCTCGGACATGCCGGATGGACGCAGAGTGATGCTGGCGTGGATGTCCAACTGGGATTATCCGTTCGCTTTCCCGACTTCAGGCTGGAAGGGAGAGCTGACGGTTCCAAGAGAGGTTACCCTGGTCATGACTCATGAGGGGCTTCGCCTCGCCCAGAGTCCGGTCAAGGAAATGGAGCTTCTGCGCAGCGGTCTGTTCACTACAGCTGATAAGATGGTCAGTTCTTCTTCTCCCAACCTGCTGAAAGGCTTGGTGTCAGGTGCGTATGAAATTGAAGCTGAACTGGAGATTCCGGACGGCAGTGAAGTATCGGAGTTTGGTTTTAACGTGCGCGAGGGGGCAAATCAGAAGACGATTGTCGGCTACAGGGTGGGTGAAGGCCAATTATTCGTTGACCGGTCGGCCTCCGGGGTAACGGATTTCTCCAGTCTCTTTAGTACAAGGCATCAAGCGGCAATGACACCGGAGAACAAGCGGATCAAGCTGCGGATTTTGGTGGATGAATCCTCTATTGAGGTTTTTGCTAATGGGGGAAAGGTGGTTTTCTCTGAAGTCATTTTTCCTGATCCGGCCAGCAGGGCAATGAGCTTCTATACCCATGGCGGCATGGTGAAGGTGGTTTCGCTGAAAGTGAATAAGCTTGGATCGGTATGGAATTCAGACAGCGTTTCGGCTACTCGGATTGCAATGGATACGGGTGACCTTGAAATGGAGATCGGGCAAAACAGGATGCTGCAGGCGACAGTAGAGAACGGGCCGGGCAACGGTGTTCACCCGCTGAAGTGGATGTCGAGCAATGAAGAGGTGGCTGGCATTCATGCAGCAGGCTATTCCCAAGCAACCCTTCAGGCGAAGAAAGAAGGGGAGGCCGTCATTACGGTATCCACTCCGAATGGAAAGGCATCTGCCAGCCTTGTGGTAAAAGTCTTCGGCGGCGAGTTTCATACCAATCTCAGTGGCTGGAGCAAGGACATGTCCATGGCGTCATGGATCGTAGGCCGGGATGGAATCCGCGGCAAATATTCCAGCGATGCGAATGATATTGCCCAAGAGCAGGCGGGTAATTTTACGTATGAAGCCGACATGAAGCTTGGCGAATCCGGTGGTGCAGGCTCACTTCTGTTCCGTGCCAGTGAGGATGGCCGCAGTGGCTATTACTTGAATCTGGACCCTAACATGAAAGCTGTCCGCCTGTTCTACAAAATCGATGGACGATTCGAAGAGCGGCAGGTACTGGCGAAAGTTCCGACATTCATCCAGCCGGGTCAAACCTATAAAATAAAGATACAGGCAGAAGGTCCCCATATCGTGGTATATGTGGGAGGGCTGAAAATAATGGATCTGAAGGACGGAACATTTGCGGAAGGCCATTTTGGACTTCATGTGTTTGGCGGATATGCATCATATCAGAATGTGAATATGACCGGGGGAGAACCGGCGAACCTGATGACATCAAGCCTGGTGAATGCAGCATTCCAGAAATCTATTTATACAGCGAATCTGGTGAATGGAGAAGCAGTGAATGTACAGGGTGCAAATGAAGCCTTAGACCAGAAATGGGTATTTGTGCCAACCGGAGATGAAGCAGGCTCCTATTCCATCCGTACGACCTCGGGACAGGCGCTTGATCTGGACACGGAGCATAATACGTTACAGCTCTATCCTTATCTGGGCTATAATAATCAGCGCTGGATAGTCAACAAGAATGAGGATGGATCGGTTGCCATACTCTCTGTCCGTCATAATATGGCTTTGGCTATATCCGAGGATGGCTCTAAACTTACATTGGAGGATTTTCAAACGGATAAAATGCGTCAAAAGTGGAAATTAAGCTCTGGCTTTTAACAGTACAATTCTGTAGCAAAAACCCCTTCCGCCAAGCATGGCGGAAGGGGTTTTTGCGAATGGGCGGATCGAATCCGCTTAAAATTGAGGCGTACAGATTTGATCGATATCTACTCTGCTCAGGCTTTCCCGGCAACAGCCTTGTTCCGCTGTACTTCAGGTTCTTGACCGGATTCCTGCCCCACACGTTTGATGAAGAAGGCGAGCAGTAAGCCGATGATACCAATGCCCACAATGACGAGATAGGCATCATTGATACCCTGGATGGAAGCTTCAGTAATCATTTGCTCCTTAGTGGCGCCTTTACCACCAGCGGCCATCATATCCATCATGTGTGTTGTGGTTCGGCTGGTCATCACGGTGACGAGTAGTGAAGTCCCGACAGCGCCGGCCACTTGTCTTACGGTATTGGAGATAGCGGTGCCGTGCGCGTTAAGCTTGGATGGCAATTGATTCAACCCTAAAGTTTGGATAGGCATGAGCAGCAGCGCCATCCCGATCCGGCGTCCGGTGGACATGAACACCAGGTACATGTAACTGGTCGAATCCGTCAGGTTCACAAAGCTCAAGGTTGTCAGAATGGTGATCAGCAGACCGATGACGGCAAGCCATTTGGCCCCGAACCGGTCGAACAGCTTGCCGGTGACCGGCATAAGCAGTCCCATGATAAGTGCGCCGGGAAGCAGCAGCAAACCGGACTCCATCGCTGTGTAGCCGCGTGCATTCTGCAGATACAGAGGCAGCAGCATCATATCCGCATACATGATGATAGTAACCGCGATACTAATAACCGTAGTCAAGGAGAACATGTTGTATTTGAAAGCCCGCAGATCAAGCAGCGGGTCCTTCGAAGCCAGCTGGCGCCAGGTGAACAAGCCCAGCGATATGACGCCTGCAGCTAAAGACAGGAGGACTTCCACGCTTGACCATCCAGCGCTGGCGGCACGGCTGAAGCCGTACAGTAAGGTTCCGAAGCCGATGGTGGAGAGAATGACACTGACCATGTCAATTTTGGGATACGAGCGTGTCGATACATTCTTCAAATAAATGAACCCGCAGATGATGACAATTGCTGTGAGCGGCAGCATTCCGTAGAACATGGTTTCCCAGGAGTAGTGCTCCAGGATATATCCGGCCAGAGTGGGGCCTATCGCTGGAGCGAAAATAATCGCCAATCCCACCATTCCCATGGCAGCTCCCCGCTTTTCACGCGGGAAAAGGGCTAAAATAACATTGGTGAGCAGCGGCATTATAATGCCGGCACCGGCTGCCTGAATCATACGCCCGGTCAGCAGAACCGGGAAGCTCGTCGCGAGGGCGGATACGACCGTTCCGGCTAAGAATATAAACATCGAGGCCTGGAAAAGCTCACGGGTCGTGAACCGCTGCATCAAATAGGCCGTAATCGGAATCAAAACACCATTAACGAGCATATAACCGGTGGTTAGCCACTGAGCCGTTGCAGCTGTGATATTGAAATCATGCATCAATTCGGGCACAGCAACGCTCATGATCGTCTGGTTCAGTGTCGCGAGAAAGGCACCCAAGATCATAATGAATAAAATGGGTCCTTTTTTCACGGAACTGCCTATTGCTTCTGTCGCTCTACTCATTTTACTCCATCCTTTCAAATCGCCGGTCATAGACTAAATTTACAAAGTGTTGTATAGTTTACAGTGTATAAAGATGATTATAGATGAAATTTTCATGCAAGCAAGCAACGATTTCCGGAAAAGTGTTCATTAGTTTACGATTTCGAGCCAACTGTAGCTTTTCGGAATGAAAAACTACAGTTTATTAAAAAGTGTAGTTTGCCTATTCAAAGGTAAAGGATGGAGATTAGCAGATGGAAAATACAACCCCCCGGACAGATCCCCGTGTACTCCGCACCCGTGAATTGCTTAGAAATGCCCTTATTGAACTTCTGGAAGAGATGGATGTCCAGAAAATCTCGGTAAACCGCATTGCAGAGCGGGCCAAAATTAATCGTGTTACTTTTTATCTGCATTATCGGGATATTCCGGACATGCTGGAAAAGCTGGCAGATGATATGGTCGAGGACATTAATCAGGTAGTGCACAGCAACTACAAGAGGAAATCGGAGACGGGAATCCAGGAGGATTGGCCGGTTCTGGAAAGTCTTCTGAAGCATATCGCGGAGAATGCAAAATTCTACAAAGTGGTCTTTACATCAAGGCGGAGTACGATTTTTACGGACCGCCTGTTCAGTCTGATGGCCGAAATGATTTCAGCACGTGTGAACGAAAAAGAGATCGGTGTCAGCCAAACGAATGTAACGATTCAAAAGGATATCGCCGTCTGGTATGGCTCAGCTGCCTTGATTGGTACTATCGTTGCCTGGCTGCGCAATGATATGCCGTATACGCCTGCCTATTTAGCGAGACAGATTACCTCACTCCGCGCTCAATAAGGCGGACAAATATAGACATGAGAAGGGGATTGCAGGGGAAACATGTTACATCTTTTCACGGATAGTCTGACCACACTACCACCAGGCATGATCGAACAATTGAATATAGGCATCGCTCCGGTTTATGTTGTTTTTAACAACGCTCAGATTTATAGGCATACTGTGGATATTCAGACCGAAGATATTCTCAGTCTCGTCATGGAGACAGGGAAAGTGCCGGGTATTGCCGCTCCAGCGGTAGAAGATTTCATACAGCTCTTTACTCCATCCGTTGGCGGGATTGATCAGGTGGTGTATATAAGCATGTCTGCTGAAATTTCTCCTTCTTATAGAAATGCTGAAGCGGCGGCCAAACATTTCCCCAAGGGAAAGGTCACTGTGGTGGATTCCGGATGTTTTTCTTCAGGAACAGCAATGATGACGGTGCAGGCAGCAAGGATTGCCAAGAAGGTGAGAACGTGGGCTTCCTTCGGGCAGAAGCTGGACGAACACCGCGCTGCAGTCAGGGAAGAGCTGATTCTGGATCGGATGAAAAAAGTCAATCCAACCGGGAATATATATGGTTTGCCTAACAGGATCATAAGTCCGCTGAAGCTCAAACCCAAGCTCCATATCCAGAATGGAATATCCAGTAATCTGGAGGACACCCTTCTCGGCAACTTGCGGCACCATCCACAAATTGACCGCGAATTCATAGTGATCTCACAGACAATGGCCAGAGAACCGGCGGAGTATATGAAGAACATATTGTATGAAAGCTATGGGTTCAAAAAGGTGATACTCCTCTCCAATATTAATGGATTATTATGCCGCACTACCCCGCGAAGTATAGAGCTGAGCTATTTGCTGAAAAAGTAAATAAAATAAAAAATAGCACAACGTTGGAGGTCATTGACGAGGGAAAACACGAAACGCTATAATCTAAAAAAACGGACGAAGAACGTCCCGTACTCCATGGCATATTGGGGTGCGGGATTTTTTTGTGCAGAGGTGGAGGTCAGAAAATGGGATTTGCCGAAGAACATCATAAATGGCTGGAGTACCATAAAAACCGGAGAACAGGGGAACGTCTGGACCGGTTGGAGCGCGGGCATCGGCATGGAGAGCAAATGTTTGTGGAGAGGGTATGGTGGCCCATATTTGGTCATATGGATAATCTTCATCCGGAGTATGAGGTCTTGGATTGGCGCGGCCGGCCTTATTTTGTTGATCTGGTATGGAAGCCGGGGCAGGTGAAGTTTGCCATTGAGATAAAAGGGTACGGGCCTCATGTGCAAAATACGGACCGTACCCGATACCGGCAGGAAATAAATAGAGAGACTTATCTGCAAATTGCGGGTTATCGTGTAGTCGCGGTTCCCTACGATGATTTGGAATCGATGCCGGAGCTGACTATCTCTTTATTCAAATCGTTGCTTACTCCATGTTTATTGAAGAGTACTGATGAGGAAGGCCGCCAGTATACTAGGCTGGAGAGGGAGATTCTGCGGTTGGCAAGCCGTTGGAACGGTTTCTTGCGACCCGTTGACTTGGTGAATGAACTTGGAGTGAATCCGCGCACAGTCAAAAAACACATGAATTCTTTATGTGAAAAAGGGAAGTTCAGACCCGTGGTGGCCCATGGCAGCAATAGAGTTTGCCGTTACGAATATATTCATTCATTTATAGATAACGAGCTATGGTAATGGCTGCCAGTCGGAATGAGAGGTATAACTACCTCTGATCTGGCCAAAAATGGGCTACCGGCCGGAATGAGAGGTATAAATACCTCTGATCTGGCCAAAAATGGGCTACCAGTCGGAATGAGAGGTATAAATACCTCTGATCTGGCCAAAAATGGGCTACCAGTCGGAATGAGAGGTATAAATACCTCTGATAGCGTTACCCTCTCACGCTTGACAGCCTTTTCACAGTACGGGTATGGTAGACTGGTCACAAACTATGGTGGAAACATTACAAACACAGGGAGGGTTGAGGTATGTCAGCCTTCCATTATCAATATTTCATCTGAAGCGGGCAGCCTCACTCATGCGTATCCGGGCGATTATCCGCCTGATCGAGCAGCGCGTTGCACCGCAAGGCCGCTTCATGTTCGTGGATTATACAGGCAAAGATATGGATATATAGGCGTGAAGCTCAGCTATACGGGGAACCCTGACAAGAGAGATGTGCTTGTGGGGGTTCTCCGTTTTTTTGTGTAAACTTCTGTCTAGTAATTACAAAAAGTTGCTAGTTTGCCCATGGAGCCTGAAATCGCTTTCCCTATATAATGTGCCTATATAAAAATGGAAGCGATAGCTCATGATAAAAGGGGAGACATTGTAATGATAACTGTTGAGGAATTTACCTTTGTGAAGGAGGGGAACGCAGCCAAGATATACCTTGACCCCAGCGGAGAGGATTATGCCGGATTGCGCCGGGTGGCCGGGTCTTTTGCCGCTGATATTGCACTGGTGTGCGGACTGGAGCCGGACATCTGTACAGAAATCAGAGAGCTGGCTGGAACCGCCATCATCGCTGGATCGATCGGCACAAATGGGCTGATTGACCAGTTGATTGCAGACGGAACCTTGGATGTATCCTCCATTCAGGGCAAGCGGGAATGCTACCGGATTCAGGTGATAGAACACCCGGTTCAGGGCGTGGAGCAGGCGCTCGTTATTGCGGGCAGCGATAAGCGGGGGACGATCTACGGCATCTACTCGGTTTCTGAAAAGATAGGTGTCAGTCCGTGGGTATACTGGGCAGATGTGGTCCCGGAGAAGAAGCCGCTGCTGGCGCTTTCAACCCGTCTGCTCCATACTACCTCCAAGGAACCCTCTGTAAAATACAGAGGCATCTTTTTGAATGACGACTGGCCGTCTCTGGGTTCCTGGGTGACTCAGGCTTTTGGCGACTTTAATGAAGAGTTCTACGACAAGGTATTTGAGCTGATCCTCCGGCTGAAGGGGAATTATCTATGGCCGGCCATGTGGAGCGCTGAATTCAGCCTGAACGGTAAAAGCAGCCCAATCGCGAGTGCCCTGCATGCCGAAGAATACGGCATCATCATGGGAACCTCCCATCATGAACCGCTGTTCCGGGCAGGCAGTGAATGGCAGAAGGTATACAAGGAGTACGGAACAAGTAACCTGTGGGATTTTGCCCGGAATAGACAGGCCATCACAGATTTCTGGGAAGACGGAATCAAGCGCAACCAAAACTTTCATAACCTGATCACGCTAGGCATGCGGGGGGAGAGCGACTCTGCGCTAGAGGGCTCCGATGCGGAGAATATCGAGTTGCTTAAGGACATTATCCGTACGCAGAAAGGATTATTGAAGAAATATCATCTGGAGTATGCCCCGCAAATTCTGGCGGTCTACAAAGAAGTGGAAAAATATTGGTACGGTACACCCGATGTGGAAGGCCTGAAGGACTGGGATGTTCTGAAGGGTGTTACAATTCTACTGGCTGACGATAATTTCGGCAATCTCCGCAAAATCCCTGCGGTACACGAGCATCACCGCAGTGCAGGCTGGGGCATGTACTACCATTTCGACTATCACGGGGGTCCCCATTCCTATGAGTGGGTGAATACGACTCCGCTGGATAAGGTCTGGGAGCAAATGTCCATGGCATTCGATTACGGCATCCGTGAGGTGTGGATCGTCAATGTTGGGGATTTGAAGCCTATGGAGCTGCCGATATCGTACTTTCTGGATTTGGCGTATGACTTCGACGCTTGGGGAACCGGGGCAATCAACCGAACTGCAGAATACACAGGGCGGTGGGTGAAGCAGCAGTTCGGCCATGCCCTGGAAGCAGAAACGGTGGAAGGAATTACGCAGATATTATCGGATTACACCCGGATGAACGGCCGGCGCAAACCGGAAATCATAACCCCTGCAACCTTTAGTCTGCACCATTACCATGAGGCCGGGCGGGTCCTGAAACAGGCCATAGAGCTTGAGCAGGCGGCAGAAGCCATTTATGAACGGATCCCGGAACCGCATAAGGATGCGTACTATCAGCTTGTCTATTATCCTGCTGCAGCATCGGCTAATGTGGTGAAGATGAACATTTATGCGGGACTGAACAGCCTTTACCTTAAGCGGGGCAGTGTGCTTGCCAATATCTATGCGAAGCTCGTTCATGAAGCGACCGGGCGGGACAAGGAGCTGGAACGGGCCTATAACAGCGGTATGGCAAGCGGGAAATGGCAGGGGATGATGAGCTCGGCTCATGTGGGATATGTCAACTGGGATGCGGAAGGGTGGAAGTACCCGGATGTGAGCACCATCGTTCCTGCTACTGGACCTCAGATGATCGTTGATGTGGAGGGTACTGAGCGGGCCTATGTTTCGGGGATGGCCAGCCTTCCGGTATTTACAAATCTGCTGCAAGAGAGCTATGACATTACTATCAGTAATGGCGGAGCAGAAGGCTTTGCCTTTGAAGCAAAGAGCAGCGCGGACTGGATCAGGCTGGAGAAGACCGAAGGTTGGATTGTTACCGGGGAGACACTTAGAATTTCTGTGGACTGGGACCGGGTAAACGGGGCAGCCTCCGGTGAAATCACTCTTTCAGGTGCCGGAGAAACCGTGAAGGTGAAGGCATCCACGGAGTGGACCGACATTCAGGATGTGCCGCCCATGACTTTTATTGAAGCCCATCATGTCGTGTCGATAGAAGCGGAGCATGCGATAAGCCGCGTATCGAAGTCCGGGGCCGAGTGGAAGATTATCGGGAACTACGGACGCACTTTATCTTCGGTAAAAATGTATCCGGACGGTATATCTTTTGCCCAGCCGGAGCAGGCACCTTATCTGGAGTACCGGATTCTGCTCTGTCAGGACGGGGAGTACACCCTGACCGCCTATACCGCGCCGACGAACAACCTGTCCATGACCAGCAGACTGACATATGCGGCAGGCTTTGATGGGGAAAAGCCGGTGATTGCAGATACCCTGCCGGTGGGCTATGAGGGCGGCAATCATGATAATGAGCCGTGGTGCCGCGCCGTGATGGATAACATTCATACCACAGCCACCCGTCATACCTTGTCAAAAGGCATGCATACCCTCCGTTTCTACGGACTGGATGCCGGTCTGGTGCTGCAAAAGCTGGTGTTGTCCGCTTCTCCGCTGCCCTATTCGTATCTGGGGCCGGAAGAGAGCTTTTATACAGGACAGCGCAGACATTAGTCTTGCAGGGCTGACCGGAGCCATGGGAGGATACCCGGCCGGCCCGGGGTCCTCCGTTATTTTAAGGCGGATGACGGAGGATAGCCCTTGATGTTCTTGAAGACATTGCTGAAATAAGCGACATCATGATATCCGCAATGCTCCGCAACTTCCGACACATTAAAACCACCTGCCGACAATATCATCTCCGCGTTATTCACCCGCACCTTATTCATAAATTCTTTGCAGGTTAAGCCCGTGTTCTGCTTGAACAGCTTGCCCAGGTAGACAGGATTGAGGCCGACCCCCTGAGCCAAATCTGCAATCGTCACATCCTCAGCATAGTGATCCATGATATAGGCCATTACTTTATGTACTCTAGGATCAAGAATTGGCGTCTGATGATGGTGGGCGATGCTGAGCAGCCGGTATACGATCAGCTGGAAGATAGCCCGGCTTTTCATCCGGTACAAAGGCTGCTTGCCCATCCACACATGCGAGAATTCCCTGATATCTTCCAGGATCTCTTTGGTCCTCCAGTTCCTGGTTACCGTCTCAAAGGGAAGCCGGATAGGATTATCCGGGCCTTCCCAGAAAAAATTAAAGGCATAGGAATGCATCGGAGATTCCTTACTGGTTCGGGCTTCCCGGATACTGCCGGGAGGTGCATAGAGCATGTCGCCCGCTTTTACAGTGAATTTCTCTCCGTTGATATAATAATCTGCCTGGCCTTCCAGAATGAATGTCAGATCATGAAAATCAATTAGGCTGCGGCCAATCTCCCAGTCCGGGAAGCATCTCCGGTCAACGAACAGAAAGACTTTCGGAACAAGGTTCTCATATTTGCTAGTGTCCATTAGAGCTATTCCTCCTGCGTACATCATAGCATCATGGTTTGGAATGATAAATGCCTGTCCACCTAATGAAATTGAAAAGGTGTGGGTAGCCTAAAGACGGTAAGCGTCTCAAAATTCCAAACAGGTGAGGACTGAATTCATTTGGACAAAGCTTCCGGTGATGCTAAAGACGACAAAAAACTGAAATGGTGGCAGCTTAGCCTGCTCGGCGTTGCGGGTACCATTGGTACCGGTTACTTTCTGGGTTCCGGTCTGGCAATCTCCATAGGAGGACCCGCAGTTTTACTGGCTTACCTTCTAGCTGCTGCCGGAACTTATGTAGTCTTTGATGCGTTATCACGCATGACGGCAGATCATCCAGAGCAAGGATCATTCCGTTCCTATGCCAAAAAAGCCTTTGGAGGCTGGGCGGGTTTTGCCAGCGGCTGGGTATACTGGTTCTCGGAGCTGCTGATTATGGGGAGCCAGCTTACGGCTTTGTCGATCTTTGCCCGGTTCTGGTTTCCGGACGTGCCGATGTGGATCTTTGCTGCAGGTTTTGGTTTAACGGGTCTGCTAATTGTTTTCTTCGGAAATAAGGGCTTTGACCGTGTTGAAAATGTGCTGGCTGTCATCAAGGTGGCCGCCATTCTGATGTTTATGGTGCTGGCGGCGGCTTTGCTGGCGGGATGGATCGGGGGCGGTAAATATACACCTAAACTTCCGCTTACGTACGCGGCATTGTTTCCGGCCGGGGGCATTGGCCTGTGGTCTGCTTTTATCTTTGCTTTCTATGCTTACGGCGGTATTGAGGTACTGGGTATTATGTCTTACCGGTTGAACAAGCCTGAAGAAGCGCCAAAAGCAGGAAAAGTGATGCTGCTGCTGCTGACTGCGGTATATGTTGTATCGATTGGCCTCGTAGTGACCATGGTGCCCCTAAATGCTTTTAATCCCAAGGAAAGTCCGTTTGTGCTTGCCTTGGCCAGTGATCATCTGGCTTTTGTACCGCATCTGTTCAATGGTGTGCTGATTATCGCCGGATTCTCGACCATGACCGCTTCGCTCTATGCGGTGACATCGATGATGCTTACCCTTGCGCAGGAAGGGGATGCGCCACAGCTTTTTTCGCGGAAGCTAAAGGGTAAATATCCTTTGCTGGCCATGTGTCTGATCTCCGTGGGACTAATCGCAGCGATAGTGATGTCCCTGCTGCTGCCGGGAAAGGTATATGAATACATCACTACAGCTGCCGGATTAATGCTTTTGTACAACTGGGCTTTTATTTTGCTGTCATCAGGGAAGCTGCTCCGAGCGGCAAAGTTAAGCGGTTTTAAGCGCTGGACAGGTCTGGTGCTTATTGGTGCGGCAGTTGCCGGGACGCTTTTCCATGAGATCAGCCGGCCCGGTTTCTACATCAGTCTGCTGCTGGTGGCCCTGATCGCGGCAAGTGATCTTATCGTGCATAAGGTACGCAAGAAGAGAGAGGCCTCTTCCTCCGGACACCGTCCTGCGGAGAAACTGGAAGAAGAGTTTCAGAGACAGGATGGAGGCCCGCAGTTCAAAATTAAAGGCATCCGCATGCGTATGCGCAAAAGTAAGCTTTTAATGAAAAAATAGCAGCCGCATGGCTTGTACCCCAAAATAGAAGCCAAAGCCGACCAGCGAAAGTCCCGACAGCACTGAGATCGCCTTAAGCACACGGGCAGTCAGCAATTTACGGAAGACACTGGACGCTGCCGCCATGGATACATCCCAGAGCAGAATTCCCAGTACAATAGCACCGCTGTACATCAGCAACTGATGCATCGGATACTCGCTGGCGGCTTTTGCCAGGATGGAGCCGTAAATGCCCAGCCAGAACAGGATGGAGAGCGGATTGAATAAAGACATCAGGAATCCGGCCAGAAAAGATTTGGAAAGGGAGGCCTCACTGCTTCTCATTTCTGAGGCTTCGATGATACCTGCATTTTTGATGCTCTCCACTCCTGTGTATACCAGCACAAAAAATCCGAATAACCATAAAAACGCTTTGACAAATGGAGCATCGAGCAGATGGATAATACCGAAATAGACCAAAAGCATGTAAATGATATCTGCACTTATGGCTCCAAGCCCGACAAACCAGGCGTGCATAAATCCTCCCCGGATACCCTTGTCCAATTGTGCAGCGTTAATCGGTCCAATCGGTGCTGAAAGCGACAGCCCCAAAAAAATATAACCTATGAATACATTAATAGTGCCCGCCCTCCTTACTCTACTCTGTAGCTAGCATATTCTGTAAGGATTGGTTATAGGACAACAAATGAAGGCCCGCCAAAAAATCAGGGGCCTTTTTGAGTCTGCTCTGCTACAAGGACAAGGCCTTGTTTGCCGTAGCCACGTCATTGGAAAGCAGTTTGACATGAGCAATTTCTTCCAAGAACACGCCACGGAGCAAGTCCCGGAACTGGACCTTCTTTATAAAAATACAAATGGAAAATCCCCTTAAAAGTAATTTTCTTGTGAGGTATCTTCCCCTGAGGCCGCATGTTTATTCTGCATCTTGTCACAGAGTTGGAAATTTCCCAAGGAAGCAAAGCGTATGATTTCCTGCGCAAGAAACCACAATATCAACATGTGAATAACAACAAAGGTGGTTCTACCATGAAGGGAAAGAAAGGGGCTCTGGTTGCACTTGCTTCCATCCCGCTGATCATGACATTAGGCAACTCCATGCTGCTGCCTATTCTGCCGCAAATTTCCGGGGAGCTCAGGATCAGCGCTTTTCAGGTCAGTATGATTATCACCGTTTACGGACTAATAGCGATCCTGATGATTCCAATTGCGGGATATTTATCCGACCGATTTGGGCGCAAAAAGGTTATTCTGCCAAGCTTGATCATTGCTGCTCTAGGCGGGGCCGTCTGTGTTGCCGCCGCATGGTTTTTGGAGGGGTCCACTGCATACTGGGTTATTCTGGGCGGGCGCTTTGTCCAGGGAATCGGGGCTGCCGGAGCCTTCCCGATCGTTATTCCTTTTGTCGGGGACTTGTTCAAGGATGAGAAAGAAGTCAGCAGAGGCTTGGGTGTCGTGGAGACCTCGAACACCTTCGGCAAAGTGCTTAGTCCTATTCTAGGCGCTTATCTGGGAACGGTACTTTGGTATGCTCCATTTATTGCGATCCCGATTCTATGTCTGGTCTCCTTTGTCCTAATGATATTTCTTGTGAAGGAGCCAAAATCTGAAGGGCAGGCCGAGAAAAAAGCGCTGGGACAGTTTTTAAAAGGAATCAAGGAGATTCTGCATGAAAAAGGCCGCTGGTTGTATTCGATTTTTGCAGTCGGCGGGATTTGCATGTTCGTAACATTTGGAGTGTTATTCTACTTATCGGAAACCCTGGAGGCCAAATACAACCTTCACGGCTCCGCCAAAGGTTTCGTTCTGGCGATTCCACTGGCCCTGCTCTGTCTGGCTTCTTATGGCAGCGGTAAGATTATCGGCCAGAACAAGCTGCTGATGAAATGGCTGGGATTTGGAGGCATGGTGCTGCTGACAGCAGCTATGGTCATCACAGGCTTCAACAGCAATATTTATTTCATGGTCGGATTCCTGAGTCTCAGCGGTATCGGCATTGGCGTGGCTTTGCCCTGCATGGACGCTTTGATTACGGAGAGTATCGAAAAGGAGAACCGGGGGACCATTACGTCTCTGTACAGCAGTATGCGCTTCATCGGGGTAGCTCTGGGTCCGCCCGTTGTTTCCCTTCTAATGACCAGAGGACATTGGGTATTGTTCGGAACGATGGCAGCTGTCGGGACCTTGGGGGGGCTGCTGACATTGTTCGCAGTGAAGCCCAGTGAAGGCGGAAACCCTAAGGATAATAATCCTTTCAAATCCGGGAGAAGCATGAAGAATCCATGGCAACGCCAGCGGGCGCGGTAACTGATCAGGAAGGAGAGGAGAGACGAATCGTTTGGGAAAGTTCTCTATCCGGAAAGCAACTATGCTCGGGACAGTATTTCTTGTAAGTATTGCGCTTATTTTCTGGCATTCCTACAAGAGGGCGGAGCCTGAATCCGGTCTGGAGCAGCTTGCTGCCATGCGGAGCGGGGACGGCTACAAAGCCTATTTTGGAGCGGGACAAGGATACAATCTCATTATCATCCAGCTGGAATCCTTCCAGAACTTCTTGCTGAATCAATCTGTTCAAGAACAGCCTCTGACTCCTGTACTGAATGAACTGGCGTCTGAAAGCTTATATTTCCCCTATATATTTCAACAAATTGGCCGTGGAAATACGTCGGATGCAGAATTCGCCGCCAATACCTCCATCTACCCGGTGGGGGGAACACCCATGTCTTCGAAATATGGGAACCGGAAGTTTCCCAGTCTGGCCAGATTGCTGCATAAGCGGGGATATACCGCGAATACGTTTCATGTGAATAAAGTGAGCTTTTGGGACCGGAATCAGTTGTACCCGGCACTGGGCTTCGACACCTATTATGACCAGCCTTATTTTCGCAAAGAAAAGTTTAACCGTTTCGGGGCCTCGGACGAGGAACTCTACCGCGTAGCCTTCAACAAGCTGAACGCTTTGGCGCTGAAGCATCAAACATTCTATGCCCAATTGGTGACCGCCTCCAGCCACTCTCCTTATACGATCCCGGAAGACAGGAAACGTCTGAAGCTGAATGCGGCATTAGACGGCAATACCCTCGGAAATTATCTTACAGCCATCCATTATGTTGATTATGCCCTTGGGACCTTTATCGATAAGCTTAAACAATCCGGGTTATGGAATAACAGCGTAGTTGTTGTATACGGGGATCATTTCGGGCTCAATAAGAAAAATTATAATCCTCAAAAGATCGCAGGAGTGGAGGAAACCGGAAACTAATGGAATCCAAAAATGAAATTACAACTGGAGGATGACGGCGAATGAATGATTCAACCCTTATGCAATCCATACGGAAGCTCGCTCAGCCTTGGGGCAGCGATGAATCGTATGACAGTCTGATCGCTGAGGCCAAAAGCGCAAGTTATGTTCTGCTCGGAGAAGCATCGCATGGCACCTCAGAGTTCTACAGCGTTCGTGCCGGGCTAACCAAACGTCTTATCGCAGAAGAAGGCTTCCGGTTCATTGCGGTAGAAGGGGACTGGCCATCCTGCTATACGCTTAACCGCTATATCAAAGGGTATCCGGATGCGGCAGACCAAGCAAGGGAGGCCCTCAGCGATTATACCCGCTGGCCCTCCTGGATGTGGGCGAACCGCGAAATTCTGGAATTGGCGGAATGGCTGCGCAGCTATAATGAAGAGCGGCCGGAATCAGAGAAGGTTGGCTTTTACGGCATAGATATGTATAGTCTTTGGGAATCAATGGATGAAATCCTGGAATATCTCACTTCTAAAGGCAGCCCGGACCTGGAAGCGGCTATGCATGCTTTTGAATGCTTTGAACCTTACGGCAGGGAGGGGCAGTCGTATGGGATATCAGCGTCTTTATACGGAGAGGGCTGCGAGGAGGAGGTGGTTTCGCTGTTAAGCAAACTTCAGGATGAGTGGAAGCAGGCCCATCCGGCTGACCGCGAGAATGCATTAAGCGCTGAGCTCAATGCGATGACTGTACAGGGGGCGGAATCCTATTACCGGACGATGATACGTCATGACTCCGATTCATGGAACATCCGGGACCGCCATATGGTTGCAGCCTTGGAGAAGCTGATGGAGTTCCATGGTAAGGGTGCCCGGGTAGTGGTATGGGAGCATAACACTCATATTGGTGATGCCCGGGCAACCGATATGGCGCAGGACCAGATGGTCAATGTAGGACAATTGCTGCGTGAAAAATATGGAAGCACCGTATATGCCGTTGGCTTCGGGACGTACCGGGGGACGGTAATTGCCGGGAGAGCCTGGGGAGCTCCAGCGGAGGAAATGCAGGTTCCGCCAGCGCTTAAGAACAGCTGGGAGGAGCTGCTGCACCGGGATGGGGCAGAAGACAAGCTGCTCTTGTTCAGCCAGGAAGAGACCGTACTGGACCAGAAGGTTATCGGACACCGGGCTATTGGTGTGGTCTACCATCCGGAACGGGAGCGGGGCAATTACGTACCCTCTATCCTTTCGAAGCGCTATAACGCTTTTATTTATCTCGACCATACCCACGCGCTGTCTCCGGTTCAGACGGGGGCTGCTTTTACCTCTTGATCAGAATTTGGTAACTGAAAGGTTCAAGATGGAGCTGCAAGCTTCCTCCTGTTGAAATCACTTGTTCCTTATTGGTTACATCCTGAAATGCTCCTTCCAGCGGAAGGGACAGGGAAACAAGCTGTTCCGAAGGGTTCAGTGAAATGACGAAATGTGCATGCTCATCCATGCGTTCATATACAAAAGCGCGTTCCCCCGGGTCTGCCTTCAGGACATGGAAACAGCCTGTCTGCAAAGCCGGGAACGTTACGCGCAGCCGGATCAGAGACCGGTAACACTCGAACAGCTCCCGGTTCTGGAACTCTTTTTCCCAGATCATGCATTTGCGGCAATCCGGATCACCGGTCCCCTCAAGACCGATTTCATCGCCATACAAGATGCAGGGAGTCCCGGTAAAAGTGAACAGGAAGGCTGCAGCCAGCTTAAGCTTTCTTGCATCCCCGCCCAGCTGTGTGAGAATCCGCGGAGTATCGTGACTCGCGAGCAGGTTGAACAATACCTCATTGGCTTGCTGCGGGTAACGCATCAGGAGGTTGCTAATCTGGGCTCCAAAGCGTTGAGCGTCAATGTCACCGTTATTCAGATATTCAATCAAACGCCTTGCAAGCGGATAGTTCATGACCGAATCGAATTGATCTCCGTGCAGCCAGCGCATAGAATCACTCCACACCTCTCCAATGATAAAAGCGTCGGGATTGATGGTTTTAACAAGCCTGCGGAAGTTCCTCCAGAAGGTATGGTCAACTTCGTTGGCCACATCCAGTCTCCAGCCGTCAATAGCTACTTCGTTCATCCAATACGCAGCGGTATCCAGCAGATATTTCCGGGCCTCAGGATTTGCCGTATTCAGCTTGGGCATCTCAGCAAAAAAACCAAACGCCTCATAGTTAGGCTTCCCATCGGTTACCTTCACAGGAAACTCATGAATGTGGAACCAGCCGGCATAGGGGGAGTGTAGTCCATGTTCAATCACATCCTGAAATTGGGATGATTGTGCACTGATATGGTTAAACACGGCATCAAGCACAACACGGATTTGCCGGGCATGAGCGCTTTGGACCAGATTCTTCAGTACCGCAAGGTCACCCAAATTCGGGTCCACCTTCCTGTAATCGGTTGTATTATATTTATGGTTACTTGGAGCTTCAAAGATGGGGGTCAGATATATAGCCGTGATCCCCAGCTCAGCCAAATGATCCAGATGGTCTATGATTCCTTGAAGATCTCCTCCGAAGAAGCTTTCAACCGTAGGCGCATCTCCCCATGCTGAAATACTCACGGGATCATTTCCGGGGTCGCCATTGGCGAACCGGTCGGGCATGATCTGATAGAATACGGCAGACTTGGCCCATTCCGGAGCCTTAAACAGATCCACTTCATGGATATAAGGTCTTTCGAAGTATCCCTCCGGCGGTTCAGGCTGCCTGGTGAAGATTCCTTCTTCTGTCATCCAGACGGTCTCTTCTCCGGCATGAAAGCGAAAGGCATAAGAGAAGCGCTTATTTTTGGGTTTTACAGCCGTTTCCCAATAATCAAAGAGCTGGTCGGTTACTATCTTTTGCATCCTGTGCTCATGATGATAGTTCTTCCAATCGTATTTGTCGCCCGTGAGGGCAAAGACCTGCTTCACATTCTCCTTCTGGGTCCGGACACGCAAATGGAAGGTGTCCTTGTCATAGAGGTATGCCCAGTTGCTGTGAGGGACATGATGCAGGCCCTCCAGATGAATAGGTTTATGCTCTGCCGCAGAATTCACAATCCAATCCTTGTTCTTCACAAAAGACCTCCCAATCATTTGAATATGTATATTGTAGCCGCCGGATTGGAAATTAAGCCTTTCTTTTACGGGGGATTTACAAGTGTGGAATTTAAAAAGCCCTCTCTATCCGGTTTGGATAGAAAGGGCTACTGCTGTTAGGCGTTCACAGTTTCATGTCTTTTCACTTGTAGCGGCGGAGGAATAAGCCAGCCTTTTTCTTTAGTCATCTTCAGAATTTTGACACCAAGGGCTGCCTTGGTCATGTGATACTTGGCGAATAAAGCCCCAATATCCTCACGGATACTTTGTCCCATTACTTGGCTGCAGGCTACCAATGAAGTGGCGACGTCCGCTGCAATTTTGGCTGCAATTTCGGGATCTGTAAATCTTGCTCCCACAGGAATGTCTTCGAGCTTGACCTGCGGTCTGTCAGGCAGTGCCGGAGCAGTGCCGATACCGTTATCTGTCAATAGTTTATCACATTCGCTTACTTCCAGTTCAGCCTGATCAATCAAGGAGCCGAGGATTTTTTTCAGCTCATGGTCACCCGCATGATTCAGATATGCGCGGTAACAGGAGATGGATCCCTTTGCAACCATTGAAGCTTGCCATACACCGTATATTTCTCCGTAATGCATAGGTTCATCTTTTGAATTTCCGCCTAATATCCCTGACATACACATACTCCTTTATGCCTTTTATTTTTCTTTCAAAAGACGGCAGTTCCGTCTCTGCTTACTGGCATAGTATGTCCTGGATCCCACAAATTAACGCGCAAATTCGTGTGAAGTTCTCAATTTCCATAAATGATATCCTGCTTGCCCAGTCTCGAATCGTTCCAGACCGCGGCCAGCGTATCCGGGAATTTGGTAGCTGCAGTAATATAGTCGCCAATCAGCGGAACAGGCGTGGGAGAATTGCCGTTTGGATTGGTGGAAACATCGGATATCCGCCGATTGGCGAAGGAAACGCCGGCATTGAAAGACTCAGCGACAAAAACATCCAATAGAAATCCGTTCACCCGGTTGGTGTAATAAATCACCCGTATGGTTCCGTTCGAGGGGGAGACGGTAATGGAAGGGGAGAAGTTCTGTGAGCCCGCCGGTGCTCCTGTGATACTAATAGGCGAGGACCACAGCAATCCATCCGGGGAACGGGAAAAAAAGACATCCGCATAGCCCAGACGGAAATCATTCCAGACCGCATACACAAACCCCCCGAACTGTCCGGCGGAAATGTCGGTCCCCAAGCTGAGGTTCGTCTGTACCCGGAACGCGTAATTCGGCACGGGCAGAGGACTCGGCACAGGAACTGTACTGGCGATGAACGTAGCTCCCAGGATCACTGGAGGGTTGAAGGAAACACCCCCATCCAGAGATACTCTGATATATGCATTCGTCGGGAGGTTGGAGCGGGTCTGAATATAACCGACATACAGCTCTCCGGCGAGTCCGACGGCAAGGGCAGCCCGGTCAAGCTCGCCTCTGGGATCGGATATGCGCAGCGGCCGTTCCCAACTGAGTCCCTGATCCAGAGAACGTTGGAAAAAGATAGCCGAGTTCTGGGAAAGGTCGTAAATGGGCGTATAGCCTACATATGCATTTCCCCGGTAGGGACTGGAGGGAGAACGGTCAACAGCGATATAAGGTTCATCATTGTGAACATATAATCCAAACCCTTGCTGTACAATGACCGGGGGATTAAACGTTATTCCGTTATCAAAAGAACTGTAGGTAGCAATCGTTCCATCCATAAATTCATTGAAGTAATGAACCGCCACGATGAATGTGTCGGGAAACGTATAATCGATTGTCGGGGCTTCTGCGCTCATGTACCCTGGTGCTTGCGGCAATACGGTATTTGACCAAGTTGCTCCTCCGTCGATCGAACGGTAGAAGCCTGTTAATGCGGTTCCTGTACTGTCTTCCACCGCGACCACACACAGAATATTCGGGTCCAGCGTATTTACCGCTATCGAGGGCTCGATATGATTCCCCGGCAAAGCGGCAGTTATGTTCACGTTAGCCAATGGATCACCTCATTTTAGGAAGAAATAATCGATAACCGGTCAATATATGTAAGTTCAGGCTGCAGAATCCGATCCAGAGTGTTTCCGCTCGCATCCAGCGCAAAGATGTTAATAATGGTGTCTACTGCACTGTAGAAATTGACTTGGACCTCATAATAATCGGCAAGCGTAACTGAATAGGTCTGGGCAACAAGCTGCTGGGGATTAAGCTGGAAAAGGGTTTCTCCGACAGCAACACGTGTGAAGCTCGCTCCACGGAACTGGAAAATCTGCAAGGTGAGATTAATGGGGGAAATAATGGAATCGTTTAAGCAGGAGATTTGAATCCGGTCCAAATGGGTGGAGCCTGTTGGAGGATTGTATACCGCTCCCGTTGTAAAAGGCATGGCATGAACTCCTTCCGGCCTTGGTTGAGGCGTTTAGTAAAACGTATGTGAAGCAATTTTGTCCTATGCCGGAATTCCAGAATATGTATGATTACAGAGGGAGGACGAATCTCCCTCTGTGTGGGGCTTAAAGAATGGATAAACCCATAAATACAATCGGTCCGACGACGTTGGGGATATTTCCGCCCGATACAGAAGACGCGGTTATTGCATAAGCGTAGTAACCCGAAGTCAGCCCGGAGTCTACATAAGATAATTTCACCGCATCAAAGGCATTCACAGCGGTACCGCTGGACCGGAAGGTGCTGATCTGCACCGCATTGCGTACGAGAGTGAAGATAACATCCGGGGAATTACTGCCAGTGCTCTGCAGACCGATTGTGGCTTCAAGCTGCACCGATCCTCCTGTGGCAACATTCAACCCGAATTGTCCAAGAATGATGCTGCTTGGCAAAGCTAATACAGATAAAGAGGTGGACTGAGAGAAGCTGGACGGGATGCTTTTACCCAGATCAATAATTTGTGTCATGACAGTCACACCAGGGACAGGCCCGAAAATAACACGGGGCCTACCAGATTTGCACTGTTCAGAACAGCGGAATTCATCTGCGAAACGGTAAGGGTATAGGCGAAATAGCCAGCGGTCAAGTTACTGTCAACAAAAGAGAAGCTGATCGGATCATATTGATTGATATTCAGCGCACTCGCCGTAATCGTAAACACCGCCGTGCTTCCCCGTAAAATAGTGAACAGCAAATCCGGACTTCCCAGCGTATTCTGGACACCGACGGACGCGCTCAGCCACACATTGCCTCCCTGCCCTGTTGCCAAACCGAATTGAGCGAGCGTATTGCTTGAAGGCGATGCAAGAATGGGGATCGAGATCGACTGGCTGAAGCTGGCGGCAACACTTTTACTGAAATCGAGAATCTGGGCCACAGTAATCAGCTCCTTGTAACGTATTTGTTCTATTCATAAAATATGTATGTTGGAGTGAGAGTGATTGGACGTGACACAGGCGCTATTTGACAAGGGGCAAGGGTTCACGTATTGTGGTACTATAAAAACCATATGGGTACCAAAATAAAAGAATCGAAAGGAGCGTTTATATGGATAACATTACAATTATGAATGGCAACCCCAAATCGGCGTCCGGAGGCAGACTGATGGGTATGGCACTGGATTATATGGCTTATCCGCTGGTTGGATCGATAGATCAAACCTTAATTGAGAGCACATTACAACAATTATGGGGTCTCGGAAAAAACCGTTTCAGCCATCAATATGCTTTTGAGGCCAGGCTGGATGACACAACCATAGGGATGATTACCTGCTACCCGGTATCGGTGATGGATAAGCTGGTGTGGCCCACGGTCCGGGAGCTAATCAAAATGCGGAAATGGAAGCTCGTCAAGCATTCGCTGCTGCATTTGCAGGATTTGTGGTCTATGGTGAGCCTGAATGAGGGAAGAGCGGATGAATATCACATCGGAGCTTTGGCAACCTTGCCGGAAGGCCGGGGATACGGAATCGGTTCGAAATTAATTCATTTTGCAGAGGGAAAAGCCAGATTGAGCAACTACGGGAAATGCTCCCTGACGGTCAAGCAAGAGAACCTCAGGGCCATCAATCTATATGAGCGGCTGGGATACCAGATCATGGATACGATAGAGAAAAAACCGTATTATTTATATCGTATGGTAAAACCCCTTCCGCGTATCCTTACCTAAGTGTTAAGGTAGTAACGGGAAGCTAGAGGAAGGGTGGACGGGCAAGGGCATGGACAATAACGTCTATTTTAAAATTTTAAAATGTTTTGGCGCCAAAGGCACGAGGTTTACGACAGAGGACCTGGCAAGAGAGCTGGGTACGAGTAAACGCACCGTATATGCCTATTTTTCAAGTAAGGATGAAATGATAGAGAAAACCATAGATTTTGTGTTTACGGAAATTACCCAATCGGATACGGATATCCTGGAAGATGCAGAACTTTCTGTTCAGGAGAAAATCAGGCTCTATTTTCAAAACATACCTGATGCCTATTCGATTGGCACCATTATCCGGCATATGGATGACCTTCAGCGTTATTACCCCCGGCTCTATGAGAAGGTGAACCATCACCTGGACACGATTTGGGATGGTGTCATTGAGCTGGTGAAGGAAGGGATGAACCATCAGGAGCTGCGGAAGGTGGACACAGTCATTCTCAAGCTCATGCTGAATGAAACCCTGAGAAAGCTGCTGGATTATGAGTATATTGCTAATCATCCGGTCAGCTTCGAATCCGGCATTAAGGCGATGAGTGATATTGTTCTATATGGCTTGATGAAAGAGAAATTTGTGAAAGATTAGAAGAACCTAAACCCCCAAGGAGCTAAGAGAAATAAATACTTTTCTTGGGGGCTAGAAAAATATAGGGACAGCAGGTATAGTTAGTTAATAAAATTAACTAACTATACCAAAAAGGATGAACAATGAAAAACCAATCTGCAGGTACGCCGAGAGCCATGCGCAATCTGAATGAATTGCTGATTCTGAATGAGATTATAGGCGGGGGACCGCAATCACGGGCCGATCTCAGCCGTCAGACCGGGTTAAGCAAACCAACCGTATCCTCAGCCATCACTCATCTCATCGGGCGTGGACTGGTCAGGGAGACGGGCAGGGCCGACAACTCCCAGGGGAGAAAGGCAACCTGGCTTGAATTCAATACCCATTGCTTTTATGCAGCCGGCGTTGATCTGGGGGCTACACGGATCAGGATGGCGCTGGCTGATATGGGAGGGCAGATCGTCCAGTACCAACAGCTGGCAATGCCTGAAGGAAGCCTGACAGATATAGAGTTCCAGACCTTTTTGGTTGAAAGCCTGGAAGGGCTGCTTAAGGAATACGGTGTAGCATGGGACAGGATTAAGGCTGCCGCGATCGGAATTCCCGGGGTCGTGGACCCTGCCGGCGGTGAAGTGTCTAGGCTGGTTTCACCGCTGAAGGGCCTTGAAACTACATTGGAGCTTGCCAACTTAACCCGGCTTTTTCCCGTCCCTGTCATCACTGAAAATGATGTGAATCTGGCGGCACTCGCGGAGCATTCCTTAACTGGCGATGCCGCAGGAGGAGGGGGCTCACTCTTATACTTTTCGTTAGGCGAAGGAACCGGGGGAGGCATCATTATTGATGGTGCAATCTACCGCGGCCTGGGCGGAGGAGCAGGGGAATTAGCCAATATGAGGCTCAGTGCCGGGAGGCTGGAGGATGTTCTTTCTGCCAAGGGACTTCTAAGGCTTACCTCCGCTATAACAGGGGAGCAGGACAAGAAGCCGGATTCCTACAGCTCTGAACCCGGAATCTCTCCAGAGAGATTGTTCGAAGAGGTCAGAAAGGGTGATCCTGTGGCACAGTCCGTAATGGACGTGTATAGTGGAATGCTGGCAGAGGCATTAACCAATATTTGCGCTGTAATCGCTCCAGATTCAATTGTTTTGGGTGGAGGACTTGGCAGCAACGGAGACGTATTGCTTCACCGGCTGGAAGCCCGGTTAACCGGGCTGGACCGCAAACCGCGCCTGGCAGTCTCATGCCACCGGGAGAGGGATGTCGTTACCGGAGCCATTCAGATTGCGGTGCAAGCTGCCTTTCGCCGCCTCCGTGAAGAATGGACGCTTTAGACATAATCAATAGAATCTGGAGGGTTGCTGGAATGAACATTCATAGTGCCGGAATCGATGTGGGCGGAACCAAAACGCTGTTATGCCTGGTTGACGAAGAAGGAAATATCCTGGCGCAGCATAAGCTTGAGACGCAACTTACGCGTGATCCCCGGCTGTTCTTCGCCTGGTTGTTTGATGAATTGGGGCAGTTCTGCGCAGCAAATGGAGGCGGTCTTGCCTCACTCAGCGGAATTGGCATCGGGTTTCCCGGGGTGATGAATGAATCCACAGGGATTCTATCCAGTGCCCCTGCACTGAATTGGCCTGCCATAGATATCCGTCCGGTCATCGCAGCCCATTATCCGGGGATAATTGTGCTTGATAACGATGTGAATATGGCGGCGCTTGGAGAGCATGCTGCCGGAGCCGCCGCCGGCTCTGAGGATTTTATGATGATTACGGTAGGAACGGGGATTGGCGGAGCTATGTTTTTGAACGGGCAGCTGTACCGGGGGGCCGGATTTTCGGCCGGTGAGATTGGTTACTTGATTCTTGAACCGGAAGCAGACCTTAATTCTGCCGATTCGGAGAACAGTGAATTCGGGCCTTTTGAAATGGCTGTGTCCGGTACAGGGATTGGCCAGAAGGCCGCCGATTATCTGCTTGAGGACAGCCGTTTCTCCCTGATCCGGCAAATCGCGGGAAGCGGACCGGTCCGGGCGGAGCATGTATTTGCAGCAGCGGCACAGGAAGATGCAGCCGCTGTGCAGATTTTGAACAAGTCTTATGACCAGATGGCGGTTGTCATTAAGAACATAACGATCACTCTGGACCTTCATCTAATCATTCTCGGAGGCGGAGTGGTGGAGAAGAATGCTGGATATGTCCAGGAAATTGCCGGCCGGGTAAGCCGTTACACTCCGCATCAACCGGTAATCATCAGGCAGGCGGTCTTGGGTAATCAAGCTGGTGCCATCGGAGCTGCGGCAGCGGTCAGGAGCAGACTGGCAGGTAAATAGGATTGGGATTCATCTCCTGCAAATAGATGGCCCCCTAATAAAAGAAACAGCGGCAGTCAGGGACGACAAATGAAGTCCCTGACTGCCGCTGTTTTATTGAAAAAATGTTTCCCGTTAGAATTCCTGTAAACTGAATATTTTGGAGTTTGAACAAAAACGAGCGCCTCGGTAACATGGGAGTTGGATACGGGTCTACAGCCCTTTTAATCTCACCATTTAGGAGGTCGCTCTACTATGAAGTTTAAAGCTCAAGACAAGCAAAATCAACTCATTGAAAACATTACCGTTCATCATTTGGTCATTGGCGTAGATATCGCCCAAGAAGTCCATGTGGCCCGCGCCGTCAGCTTTCGTGGGATTGCTCTGGGAACTCCGCTCGAATTCGGTAACCATCGTGAAGGG
>NZ_LVYY01000021.1:0-66789 GCF_001909085.1 Paenibacillus sp. P32E
TCGCAACAATCGCAACCTTATGCCCCTTTTTTTCCTTCAGCGCTAGATAAAACAAACGCAATTTTCCAGGGCTTTGTACCGCTCGTTGGGCACACTGGACCAGAATCCAACGCAGTGTACTCCGGCCTTCCTTGGTAATGTTACCGGTATAGTACGTTTTCCCCGATTGATGGACCGAAGGGACCAACCCACTGTATGAAGCCAATTTTTTGGGAGAGGAGAAACGTGAAATATCTCCGACCTCAGCGAGGATGGTCAAGGCGCTTAGTACAGATATCCCAGGTATACCCATAAGCAAGTGTACGCTTGGGTTCTCTTTCGCCCTTGCATGCAAATCTGCTTCCAGAGCCGCCATTTCTTTCTGGACCGAATCCAGCATACGTAGCGACGAACAGACAATAATTTGCTCAGTCGTCGGCAGCATGACTTTCTCTAGAAATTTCCTTCCACCTTTCCCAAATAAATCGCTCCATGGCGATTGAATTCCGTTCCGAATCAATGCAGCATGTATTTTATTTTTAAGCATTGTCCGAATTTTCGCGAGCCTTATCCGGTGATGAAGTAAGACTCTTAACTGGTACTCGTCCTTCGATGGAACCCAACTCTCTGGGATAAAATCAGCTGCGAGCAACTGCGCGAGAATCTGGGCATCCAATGCATCTGTTTTTACACGAGCTTCTGCGATTGCTCGCGTCTTAAGAGGATTCGCGACAACGACTTGCCCGGGATATTCGGATAAGATATCATGAATCCAAAAGGCGTTGCTGGTCGCTTCGAGAACGATGCGAGTATTGGGATCTAGGGTTTGGCCGAACTCCTCCCAAGCTTCGCGTGTGTTAGCGATCCGGAATCGTCTTTTTTTCTTATCGGTGCCGATTTCACATCCTTCCGCATATTTTTGATGTACATCCAAACCAATAAACCGCATTTCCCTTTCCTCCCCTTAATACAATTACAGGCGGAGTTGCTTGTACATTCACCTATCCGTGGGCTATGCCACAACTGGGTGAGGCGAGGAGGCGGTTAAACACACCAACGGGCTTATTTCATCCCAGCGAGAGGGCAACCGCCCCGCCTGCAGCCTTCTCCGAAACCCTGTCTCCATTGTAACAAGAACGGGCCGGTACGTTTATCATACCAACACACCACCGTACATGCGGGTCCGCATACGGCGGTTCCAAAAGGTTAACAAAGTTCCAGGTAACGTGAAAGCAAACTTTTCAGCCCTTTCGCTTCCCAATAGGAATTCGGAAGGGCATTGTTCGTGTTCCGGGACATTTCCCATGCGCTTCTCCGTGAGTTGGCCATTGTAAAACATGCTCACTCCAGCACCCCAAGTGCCCGTAGTTCACGGATTCGTGTACGTACTCGTTTCCATTGCTTCCACTGACACATTCGAAGTCTTCTCCGAATCCACTGGTCCAGTTTATGGAGGTGCGTCTTTGCCGAAGCTAGACGGAAATAGCCGATCCAACCCATTAGATAGAAGGCGAGAGTGCGGAGACGAGATGGTTATTTTTATTCCTGCTTAAATCAACTATAATGGGAGATAGCTTTATCATTCGTTGGGAGAAGGTTGAGAAGTGTCGCTACGCAATTGGAAATATACACCGCTGCTGTTGATGCTGATTTTCCCGGTGCTCGGCAAGATGTATGCATGGGTCAACAAGCCGAGAGGCAAAGTCTATCATTTGATGACCTCATGGGATAACGCCATCCCTTTCGTCAAATATTTTGCACTGCCTTATTCCGTTTGGATCTTTTATATTTATCTATGTCTTTACTATTTCTTCAAGAACGATTTGCGTGTGTATTACCGTGCTTTGTTGATTTATACCGTATGCGCATGCATTTGTTACGGGATTTACTCTGTAGTTCAAACAACGGTGCCACGCCCCGAGTTGGTGGGCCATGACGTCTTTACCTTGATCGTGCGTTTTGTGTACCACCGGGACCAGCCGTTCAATTGTTTCCCCAGTATCCATGTGTTCTCCAGCTACATGGTGTTTCGCCTAACCGCCAGCAGCGGCTTCCGGAACAAATGGAACATGCTCCTGATCGGGGGGATGTCCGGGATGATTATATTATCCACGCTGTTCATCAAGCAGCATGCGATTCTCGACGGCCTTGCCGGCATTATGCTAGTTGAAATTGTATTGGCCGCCGTTCTGCTGGTGGAGCACTTCTTCACCCGCAGCAGCAGCACTCCCCAAGAGCGTTCTTTCGAAGATAGTCCTCGAAGCACCTGAAGCTCCTTCCGCAGATAAGCGAAGGGGGCTAACCGAAGTGTCAAAACCGTGAAAGGCTACATCCATGCGTATAAAACGGGTGGTCTTTCTGCTTTACAAATGAATTATTCACCAGGTGCGCTTTTCTTTTTCAACTTTTGTGCCATATACATTACACCACCCCTGCTCATGACATAAGCTTTTCTCATCAGCTTTATGAAAGACACCGGCATCCAGTATGGCGGCAAAGGCTCTCAGGTGAAGGTGAATCCGCGCTGAGGCAACACAGATAGTCATAGAAACAGCTAAAGACAAAGCCGCCAGTGGCTTTGTCTTTTTTTGATAAAAATATATATGCGCCGCTGACCCATTAGCCTTCTGGTTTTTGCCACTTTCGAGCTCAGTTACTCAACAGACACCTCAGTTACTACTCTCCTCTGCCTTCATGACCGGCACAGGTTGTTCTGCAGCCTCGTAGGCACGGAGCACAGAATCTAATAGTCCCGGAAAACGTGCATTCAAGTCCTCGGTGCGCAGGGACAACATACGCTGGGTACCTTGAACACGGGTATGGATAACCCCTGCCTCGCGCAGCGTCCGGGCATGGTGGGACAGCGTGGATTTGGCGACCGGCACGTTGAAGCCGTTGCAGGCCTGTTCGCCATTGTGTTGGATATCTGAAATGATAGATAAGCGAATGGGGTCACTGAGCGCATACAGTACGGAGGCTAGCTGAATGTCCTTACGGTCCGGATGAAATAGTATCTTCATGGATCAATATCCCCTTTAGAGTACAGATAGATGCCACAAATAATTGTGCTCCTAATTGCATTTTATATCAACCCATGCTATATTTCAAATGTTCGATGATAATCGAAATATAAAACATAAAAAAGGAGTGGCCATCACATGGACTCATTAACGAATACCTCCGCTACAGCGGAAGAGAAGGATTCATCAGTGGAAGCCACTCTTCCCAGAGAAGGGCTGCTGACGCTTCTGTTCAGTGTTGCGGTTGTTCTCGTCATTATGAATACGGCGATGTTCAATCTGGCACTGCCTGATGTGACGGAGTCGTTTGGCATCTCAGCCTCCGCCGCTTCCTGGATCGTGACCGGATATTCCATTATGTTCTCCATTGCTTCAATTACTTACAGCAGACTCTCTGACTTCCTGCCGATCCGCAGGCTGCTGACGATTGGCCTGCTGACACTCGGTTTCGCGGCGGTTGCCGGATTCCTCAGCACGAACTTCATCTTCCTCTTGATTGTCCGTATCGTGCAGGCTTCCGGGGCCGGGGCCGTGATGTCATTGTCTCTGGTGCTGTTCACCCGGTATGTTCCGCTGGACCGCCGCGGTAAGGCGATGGCTACCATAATGTCTGCAGTTTCGCTTGGTCTGGGGCTCGGTCCCGTTGCGGGCGGAGCCATTACCCAGTACTTCGGCTGGAACTGGCTGTTTGCCATTACTGCGTTTATTCTGCTGCTTGTACCGCTGTTTCTGGTTCTGCTGCCAAAGGAACTGCCGACCCGGGGCTCTTTTGACGCCGTCGGAGGGATCTTCCTCGGAATCGGCACTACCGGGCTTCTGCTGTTCCTGACCAGTGGGCTGTGGATGGCTCTGGTTGCCGGCATTGCCGCCATTTTCTTATTCATCAGCCGGATCCGCACCACCCCTGATCCGTTTGTCATGCCTGCTCTTTTCAAGAACCGTTCCTACCTGGTGCTCTCTCTGGTCGGGATTGCCTCATACCTGTGCAGCTTTGCAACACTATTCCTGCTGCCACAGATTCTGGTTCACCGATTTGGCTTCAGCGCAAGCCATGCCGGATTTGTGATTTTCCCTGGCTCCCTGCTGGCCATTGTTGTATCCCGAGCGGTAGGCCGGATCATTGACCGTTTCGGCAACGGGGGTATTCTGCGTTTTGTGCCCCTGCTTGTACTAACGGCTACCATTCTATTTGCCCTGTTCGCCGGACATTCATGGGTGGCAGTGATGTTCGTATACATGATTATGAGTCTAGCCTTCACAACGCTGTCCAGCAGTGTATCCAATGAAATCTCCCGTATCTTGCCTTCCTCCCAGATTGGTTCCGGGATGGGACTGTTCCAGCTACTGCAGTTCTTCAGTGGCGCCTTCGGTGTCGCCATGGCTGCCAGTGCGCTGGAATGGCAGCGTGGACTCTCCCTGTCTGCGGCTTACTCCAATATTTACTGGGGACTTTCCATTGCCGCACTCATCGCCATTGCCTCTGCTTTTGCGTACCGCCGGAGCAACGGGAATGGGATGAAGGATATGGTTGAGGCATGAGCAGATCAGGCAATATGCATGCAAAAATACCCTGCAGCTCCAACAGCTGCAGGGCAAGCCTGATTAAGAGTGACCGGATACCCCGGATGAGTGAACATCCGGCTCATGGTCATCTTTTAAATAGTTGATTGAATTGTCATGAGCACTCCGGCTTTAAACTACCAGAACCTCTGCATTCTTATCGCACTCCGCACATTTCGCCGGTGGATCCCAGTCAGAGAACTCGGTTTCCTTCAGATCCACAATATCCGGTGCATCCTCGAACTCGTCCACAAATTTGTCGATAGCCAGCTCTACATGTTCCTTACACACTACATACATTCGATCAAGCATCCCTTTCTGTGCCGCTGCGGCATATACTCCTTCTACTGTTCTACCACACTTCTCCGCAAAAAGGAACTCCCTCCGCAGAGTTTACACACTCTCCACAAACTTCTGAATATCATCCGCGATCAGTGTCAATGCATCCCGCCAGAACTCTGGTGAATTCACATCAATATCCATCAGTCTCGCGGCATCTGTGATGGTGCTTTTACCCGTCGCTGCCAGGAAAGAGCGGTACCGCTCTACGAATGCTTCGCCCTGCTTCTTATACTGCGTGTACAGTCCCTTGGAGAACAGCAGTCCGAAGGAATAAGGGAAATTCAGAAATTCGTTGCCTGCCATATAATATCCGGCTTTGCTGATCCATTGGTAAGGATGAATCGTGTCAGGATCCACACTATCCCCATATGCAGCTACCATCGATTCATGCATCAGGTCATTCAGTTCTTGGACGGACAGAACACCGGACCGTCTTCGTTCATACAGCCGGCTCTCGAATAAGTAGCGGGCATAGAAATCCACAATGTAATATCCGGCATCGGACAGGCTCCGTTCCAGAATGGAGAGGGTCTCGCTTTCAGGTGCCACCTTCCGGAGCTCCTGGTGAATGAGACTTTCGCAAAAAATCGACGCTGTCTCGGCAATCGGCACCGGATAGTCTGTATTCACCATAGTTTCACCGGTAAGACAGCTGCTATGGTAGGCATGCCCGATTTCGTGCGCCAGTATACTGATATCGATATAATTCCCCGTAAAGCTGGTGATGATCCGGCTCTCTCCGATCGGAAAAATATCGACGCATAAGCCGAAATTGCCCTTGCCCGTTCTCGGCTCAGCATCGATCCAGCGCTGCCGGAACACCTTGCCGGCGAATTCGCCCAGTTCTGCGCTGAATGCACTGAAGCCGGAGACGATCACATCTCTCGCTTCCGGGTAGGTTATTTGGGCTGAACTCTCTCCGGCCACCGGAGCAAAAACGTCATAAAACGGCAGCGGACCGGAATGTCCGAGCATCTCTGCTTTTTTCAAATAGTACTGATGGAAGACTGGCAGACTCTCCTCAATGGCATTCAGCATTACGGTCAGTGTCTTCTGGTCCATTCTCGATGCGGTCAGTACTTTATGCAGTGGTGAATCATACCCTCTCAGCTCATAGACTGCAGCCGCTTCTCCGCTAACCGAATTCAGACAGGCCGCACTCTGTTCCGCTACACTCCGGCACGCTTCGTGCTCAGCTTCATAAGCTGCTTGTCTAACTAATGCGTCCCCGTCATAGACGATATTCCGCAATTCTGCAAGGGACATGTTCTGAGCTTCTCCACCGGTCCTGATGTCCACCCGTAACCTGGATAATGTCTGCATATACAGCCGCTCCCAGGCTTTGGAACCGGTACGCTGCATCCTCGCAATGACCGCTTCCGCCTCTTCCCCGAGCCAATGAGCAGATTGCCGCTGCAACCCGTACAGATAGAACTCATGCTCGGCAAGGTAAGCGGACGAAGCTAGGATGATATTCAGATCTGTGATTTTTGCCAGCCACTTGCTGAAGTCCGCATGAACCTCCCCCGCAGCGAATGCCGTGTCCTCAAGCTCATCCATTCGGTTCACTGCATCCATATTGCTGCTGTCTACGCTGAACCTAAGCTCCGCATAGCTGAATAGACAGAGGTAGACACTTTTGTAAGCATTATATTCCTTCAGAAATTGCTCGATGGCTTGCGCTGTTTCTCTATCGTTATGTGTACGGTTATGCAGATGTTCAGCAGACCATTTCTTCAATCTCTCAGCAGACTCTGCCAGAAGCTCACGGTCCTGATTGAACTTCTCCGACTCAAAAGAAGGGTATAGGCTTTCCAGCTCCCACGATAAATCCATTATTTAATCTCTCCTTATTTGAGAAGCGCGGAAATATATTATGATATCTTATCTTATAGAGCAGCAGAACTCACATGCTTCCACCTCATTCGATAATATGGGTAAACCCATCCAATAGTATCATGCTACCATATATTCTCAAAAAAAAGCTCCCTCCGCCCAAAACCGGGCGAAAGAAGCCTTGTAAGATCAATATGACTTAATCCCCTGCCCGCTTCGTAAGGAACTCAGCCGGACGGTCCAGCTCATAGAGTCTGCGGTAACGGGCTTCACGGGCCATCAGCTCTGCATGGGTGCCGCGCATCTCCACAACCCCATTCTCCATGAAAATCACTTCATCCATCTGCTCTGCGCCCACCAGATGGTGGGTTACCCAGATCAGCGTCTTATCTGCCATCGCACCAAACATCGTTGCCAGCAGTTCACGCTCCGTACGCGGATCAAGTCCGACCGTCGGCTCATCAAGCACGACAACCGGAGTATTCTGCAACAGAATACGGGCGAGGGCAATCCGCTGGCGTTCCCCGCCGGAGAAGCGCTGACCGGCTTCACGCACCGGAGTATCATAACCCTCTGGCAGTGAAGAGATCAGATTGTCCAGTTGGGCCAGTTCCCCGGCACGCTTGACTTCTGCGTCCGAAGCCTCCGGGTTGCCCAGCCGGATATTGTTCGCCACCGTTGTGTCGAACAAATGCGGGCTCTGGTTAAGGACAGCAATCAGCTTCGGAATGTTCTCCCCGTAGGCGGAAGCGTCAATGCCATTGATTACGGCAGACCCGATAGAAGGTCTAATCACACCTTGAATCACTTTCAGCAGCGTGGACTTGCCCGCTCCGCTGCGGCCGATAATAGCAACCTTTCGTCCCTGCGGAATGGCGAGAGTCAGATCCTGAATCGACCAGTCGTCTCCGGAAGCATAACGGTATCCTGCATTCTTCAACTGAATATGTGCCTGCCGGGTCTCTCTGATCGCCTTGGTAGCAGCTTCTGCAAGGGCTCCCGCCTCCGCGCTGCTTGCTTCATCAGCCTCGAAGGGACTCCCCCCTGCTGACTCTACTTGATTCAGACGCTCCAGAGAATTACGATACTGCGGAATCTTCTCTACCGCATCGGAGACCGGCAGGAAGGCATCCGCTACCGGAAACACAACCAGTACGAATGCCGCAATCAGTGTTCCGGCGATGGCGCCGTTCTGATACTCTCCGGCAGCCCAGTAGATTACAGATACGACAGCGATCCCGACAACGGCCTGCCCGAGGAACATCCGGATACGCGCCCATCTGCGGAGTGCTCCGTCGGTATGGGCAACCCGTTTCTCGTCTGCCTCGTAAGTAGCAACGAACTGGCTCTGCCGGCCGCTGATCACCCAATCCCCCATCCCGAGGACAGCATCGGTCAGCTTCTGATAGAGCCGGTTGCGTTCCTGCTTCACCATCCGTTGCCGCGACTGCGTGAGCAGCAGCGAGATCAGCGGGAGGACAATGACAATGACCAGCATGTAGAGCCCCATCAACAGTGCAAAGGCTACATCAAATGTACCCAGTGAGATAATCGCAGCCGCATAGATCAAGAGAGCGATAATACTTGGGAATACGGTACGTAAGTACACATTCTGCAAATATTCAATATCATCAGCGAGCATACCCAGAATATCTCCGGTACGGAAGCGCGAAGACAGGAACAGAGCCTGCGGCTCCAGAATGTTGTACAGCCGGATACGCATCTTAGAGAGAATCCGCAATATCGTATCATGCGAGACCAGGCGCTCCACATAGTGAATTACCGCCCGGCTTGTCCCGAAGGTACGCACGCCGACAATCGGCACGTAGATCATCAGAATATTTTCCGGCGGGATGGATGCCTTGGAGATCAGGAACCCGGAGGTATACATCAGGGAGGAGGCTGAGAAAATAGTCAGCGCACCCAGGATGATAATCAGCAGAAACCGCCAGAAATAGGAATTGAAATAGGGAGCAAACCATCCTTCACGTTTCAATGGATTCCCTCCAATTGACTTTGAATAAGCTCATAATAGGCACCCCTGCGGGCTACCAGCTCTTGGTGTGTGCCAACCTCGGCCACTTGTCCCTGCTGCATTACGACAATGAGATCCATATCAATCATCCAGTGCAGCCGGTGGGTAGCCAGGAACACCAGCTTCCCTTCAAAAAGCGGGAGCATTGTTTCCTTCAGCTCATACTCCGTCTCAATATCCAGATGAGCAGTCGGTTCATCCAGCAGCATGACCGGCCGGCTGCTTAGCAGTGCGCGGGCCAATGCTACACGCTGCTCCTGGCCGCCGCTTAGTGAACGCCCTCCACCGCCAATCATTTCATCCAGTCCATTCGGGAGTGACGCAGCCAGCTTCGATAATCCAGCAGCGGCAATTACTCCGGCCACCGCTTCATTCGTAGCTTCAGGGTAATAGAACCGTACATTATCCGAGAGTGTTCCGCTGAAAATATACGGCCGCTGCGGAATATAGGCGGTCTGCTTGCGCCATTCCTCATCGGTTAACGCACTCACCTGGTTACCGTTCACTTCAATCGTACCGGACGTAGGATGCAGGAAGCCACCCAGGATATCCACCAGGGTAGATTTACCTGCACCACTTTCGCCAATAATGCCGATTTTGGCATTTCCTCTGAATGCCAGATCCACACCGGAGAGCGAAGCAATACCATCGGCTTCATATTTCACGCCCACCTGATGTAGTGCAAGGACACTGTCCTTCTGCCAAGCGAATACATCCCTGAATGGTACAGCTCCGGAAGCCGAAGTACCTGCAACGTCACCTGTTACCGTTCCAGCTTTGTCTCCAGTTCCAGCTTCAGCTATGACACCAGCCGAATTCAGCAGTTTGGCTTCCACTGCCTCCCGGTCAATAATACTCTTCATCGCTTCTCCCGCTTCCTTGCCGTCAAGAGTAGCATGGAAGTCCGCTCCGACCAGGCGGACCGGCAGGAAATATTCCGGTGCCAGGATCAGAATGGTTAGTCCAGTGACCAATGTCATCTGTTCATTCACCAGACGGAGGCCGAGGCTTACCGCTACTGAAGCCACAGACAGCATCGTGAAGAAGTCCATGGCGAACGAAGACAGAAAAGCTACGCGAAGCGTACGCATGGTCGCGGAACGGTAACGGTCACTAACTGCCGCTATACTCTCGCTATGACTGCGGCTGCGCCCGAGAAACTTCAGCGTTTCCAGACCGCGCAGCGAATCCACGAAGTGATTGGACAGGGTGCGGTACGATTTCAATTGACGGTCCATCTGCTTGCGGGCCGTCATCCCGATCAGAATCATAAAGACAATAATGATCGGCATCGTCAACGTAAGAATAACACCGCTTGAGGTGTCCTGAGTGTAGACGTACACCAGCAGCAGGGCCGGTGTGACCGCCATCCCCACCATCCGCGGAATAATCAGTTCCAGGTACGTCCGGAACTTCGTGACTCCTTCAAGCACAAGCGTAACCAGATCTCCGGTCCCCCGGTCGCCTGCCAGCCTTGGTCCCAGCTGGAACAGCTTGTCCATCATCTGTCTCCGCATGCTGCTGCCGGTAGCTTCCGCGAAGCGGTAAGACACACGGCTCATCAGCAGGGCACTGGCATGGCGCACCAGAAACGCAAGAAGGAACAAGAGCGATTTCGCCCCTTGTTCCTTCAGCGGTTCTCCCGCAAATAGCGCAGAGACAACTTCTGCCAGCGACTTCGCCAGCAGAAGAATGGACAGGCTTTGCACCAGGGTAAGGAAGCCCACGATCAGAAAGACCGGCTTAACTCCTTTATACCCAAGCAAATTTTTATCCATTAGTATTCAAGATGCTCCTTCTCGTGAACCCGTTTATGGAAGACGAAGTAGCTCCAGATCTGATAGCCCAGCACGAACGGCAGCAGCGACAGCGCCACAATCGTCATCACCTTCAGGGAATAATGGCCGGAAGCTGCATTCGTAATCGTCAGATTAAAGGCTTGATCCAGCGAACTGATCATCACCCGCGGGAAGAGTCCGACAAAGATAGAGATTACCGACAAGGCCATCACCGCACCCGTCATCCCGAAGGCGAGCCCGTCTTTCTTCTTACTCATGAAATAGCCGGACAGCACATAAGCAGCAATTCCCAGAATTACAATTACGAACAGCAGTGCTCCCCGTTTCTCAAATACATCTGTCATGTAATAAGTCATTACCACAAAAGCAAGCAGCAGCGCAGCCAGCGGGAACAGCAGCTTCTGTGCCAGCTTGCGGGCACGTTCCTGCAGATCCCCTACCGTACGAAGCGTAGTGAACATCAATCCGTGCACCAGGCAGAGCATCACTACTGTAATACCAGCCACTACAGTATAACCATTTACAATATCGAAGAATCCGGCATACATCTGCATATCCCCGTCGATCGGCAGCCCCTTGATGAAGCTGGCGAACACTACGGCAAGCAGGAACGGCGGCAGGAAGCTTCCGAAAAAGATGCAGACATCCCAGGTTCTTTTCCAAGCCAGCGAGTCCCGTTTGCCTCTGAATTCAAAGGCGACACCGCGGGCAATCAGCGCCAGCAGCGCAAACACGAAAGGAATGTAGAATCCGCTGAAAAGCGTTGCATACCAGTGCGGGAAAGCGGCGAACATTGCACCTGCACCTGTAATCAGCCATACTTCATTCGCATCCCAGAATGGCCCAATCGAGTTGATCAGCACCCGGCGCTCCGTATCATTCTTCGCCAGAATCTGAGTTTCCATCCCTACGCCGAAGTCAAAGCCTTCCAGGAAAAAGAAGCCGACAAACAGCACAGCAATCAGCACAAACCACAATTCATTAAGAGAAAGCATGGGATCCCTCCTTGTTATACGGATCATGGGATTCGCCGTGATCGTTATCCATGGCGTAAGGACCTTTTTTGATCACCTTGATGAACAAGCCAACCAGTACCAAACCAAGAATGGCGTAGATTGCTGTAAAAGAAATGACCGAGAACAACACCTGTCCGCTCGTAATATTAGGCGATACACTATCCTTTGTAGTCATTAACCCAAATACCGTCCACGGCTGTCTTCCCATCTCGGTCATAATCCAGCCCGATGTATTAGCAATCGGCGGAAGCAGCAGCCCCCAGAACATAAAGCGCATGAACCAGGTGTTCGGGCGTTCCATCTTCTTGCGCCACATCAGGTAGATGGCGTACACGCCCAGCAGAATCATAAGCGAGCCTGCAGCAACCATAATCCGGAAGCTCCAGAAGGTCGTGCGTACCGGTGGAATATAATCCCCAGGACCATATGCCTTTTCATATTCAGCCTGCAGCGTATTCATCCCTTTAACAGATCCCGAAAACTTACTGTAAGAGAGAAAGCTCAGCATATATGGAATTTTCACTTCATGAGAGCTTATTTTATTCTCTGGATCAATCGTCGCAAAAACTGTCCATGCAGCAGGGTCTCCACTGTCATCCCACAGTCCTTCGGAAGCAGCCATCTTCATCGGTTGAGTCCCAACCAGATATTGCGCCTGGGCATGACCCGCAATGGCTACACCGAACGATGAAATGATGCCGACAATCGCAGCAATCTCAAATGATTTGCGGAAAAAGGAAACATCCTGCTTCTTCAGCAATTTATATGCGCTAATTCCCGTGACCAGGAAGGCGCCTGTAGCGTACGCGGCGAGAACTGTATGCGGGAACTCGACCAGCAATTGTCCATTGGTAATCAATGCCCATATATCATTCATTTCAGCCCGTCCATTATTGATAGCAAAACCTACCGGATGCTGCATGAACGAGTTGGCCAGCAGAATCCAGAAAGCCGACAGCATGGTTCCGAGCGCTACCAGCCAGATCGAGACCAGGTGGACACGTTTGGATACCTTATCCCAGCCGAAAATCCAAATTCCAATAAACGTAGATTCCAGAAAGAAAGCAAGCAGCGCTTCAATCGCTAGTGGAGCTCCAAATACATCCCCGACAAAACGCGAGTAGTCAGACCAGTTCATACCGAACTGAAATTCCTGCAGAATCCCTGTTACAACGCCCACAGCGAAGTTAATCAGGAAAAGCTTTCCCCAGAACTGCGCCATTCTTTTGTACTCATCATTGCCTTTTCTGACATACATCGTCTCCATGATTGCAATCAAGAGCGCGAGTCCAATTGATACTGGTACAAAGAAATAATGAAAAATTGTCGTCGACGCAAATTGTAATCGCGACAGCATCACTGTATCCATATTTCTCCCCTTCCTTCTCCCCATTCGATATGTCTATTTTGTCAAAAATTCAAAGGGTTAAGTGTGATATTTATCACATTATACACCCTATTCAGGCTTAAAATTCAATAAATTTGTGACAAATATCACAATATTGCGTCCTGAAAGCAAAAAAAATAAGACGGTTTCACCGTCTTGAATGTGTTTATTATTCTATAGAAGCTTGACTCATAAAGGCATTGGTTAGGTAATGGAAATACCCTTCTTCAGCGATTTCAAATCGCCATTGGAATTGAGCAGCAGTGGCAGCATCTTCATACTGCGCTCCATCGGGGAGTGACAGAGACGGCAAGAAGGCGCATGTTCAAATGCGAAATTATCCCTCATCCATCCATTACATCCATCGTTGGTACAGGCCCAAATTGCGGTATTTTCTTCCGGTACTTCCTCCAAAGGCTTCTTCCGGTAGTTCATTGCCGTTCCTCCCTTCCTTTATGTCACAAGTTGAGAATCCAGACAAGTAGAAACGACATTGCCGCCCTTGATGTTAAGGACGGCAACCGTTTCACAAGAAATATAAGGGACCGATATTGCATGAAGCATATAATTCCTTATATTTGAAAAAAAGACCGTCCCAACTTTCACAAGCGGGGACGGTACCTTCTATTATTACAGTTTTACAACGTTTTCGGCTTGTGGTCCGCGGTTGCCTTGAACAACGTTGAATTCAACGCGTTGGCCTTCGTCCAAAGTTTTGAAGCCGTCGCCAGTGATTGCGCTGAAGTGAACGAATACGTCGCTTCCGCCTTCAACTTCGATGAAACCGAATCCTTTTTCTGCGTTGAACCATTTAACTGTACCTGTTTGCATGTGTGTTACCTCCACAAATTTAAATTAATATGTTCTTTTTATCTTCAAACAAAGAAAAAATTCACACATTGAGAAAGGTTGTAATCCATTTGACAGCCCTTTTCAATACGAGAATTAGGTATCAATTGTATGATTAATTTCATGTTACCACACCTCAATAACAAAGGCAAGCTGTCCCATCCGAATTTCTCCGTTTTTTCACTATTTAGGTTAACCTTCCAATGTAAGGGCTGCCAGTCGGCCGAAATTGTACCATTCTTGATTCCAGCACTATCTTTTACCCCATTTTCACAACTTAGAAACGGCTGCCGCTCATAAATTATAAATCATTTATAGGGCGGCGCCGCTCCCTCATGTGACTGCCTCTATATTATATACTGCCCAAAAGACTTTTATTCCTCTGGCTTCTCCAGAAGTTTTACTGTAACCTGCTTCAGGGCTCCATTGCGGTAAAAGGTGATTTTAAGATCATCACCGATCTTGGTATGATCGTACAGATATTTGCGCAATGCCAGTGTAGATGTAATGGATTGATCATCAAACTTCGTAATCACATCATTGAACTGCAGGCCCGCATCTTTAGCAGGTCCAACTGCATCCAGAACGACAACCCCGTCCTTCACGCTGGTGGGCAGATTCAGCTCCTTACGCTGGTCCTCTGCCAATGGCACATAAGGATTATTAAGATCCACTGAATATACACCTAAGTAGGAACGGGAGATTTTACCTTTAGCTGCAAGTTCATCCGCCGTTTCCATTACATGATTGGCCGGAATCGCAAAACCGAGCCCTTCCACGCCTGTGTCGGAGATCTTCATCGTATTAATGCCGATCACCTTTCCATCCAAATCCACCAGAGCCCCGCCGCTGTTGCCCTCGTTGATGGCAGCATCCGTCTGAATGACTTCCTGCTCCCAGTCATACACACCATCCTGATTTAGCGATACAGGAATGGTCCGCTCCGTATAGCTGACGATCCCAGAGGTTAGTGTATCTCCAAGCCCCAGGGGATTGCCGATAGCAATGACGGTCTCTCCCAGCCGGAGCTTGGAGGAATCGCCGATCTGGGCGATGGTGTTAATCCCCCCTCCATCAATGGAGAGCACTGCTATATCGCTTACTTTATCCGCGCCAACAAGTGCTGCTTTGCGGGTCTCCCCGTTAACCGTAACAACTTCCAGTTTGGCCGCACCTTCGATCACATGGTTGTTCGTAATAATAAATGCCTTGCCGTCTTCTTTCTTATAAATAACTCCCGAACCCAGTGCGGACTCATCGAGAATATTAAGTTCCTTGTTATCTTTCTTATGATTAATAATGCTCACAACCGCCGGGCGTACAAGGGCGGCGGCCTGAATAATCCGTTCATAGGGATCACCACTGCTTGCAGCAACCTTACCGATTACCACCGTTGATTCGGCTTTCTCATGGGTCAGCTGTCCGGTCACCAGACTGAACAGAAGCACCGCTGTCACAGCACTGACTATAGAGCAGATCATAGCTACCTGCCATGTAGCCAGGTTCCTCCGCGATCTGCGGGGCCATTTGTGCCCGCCTCGTTCGCTTGAGGCATCAATCTTTCTGCTTCTGCGCCGTGACACTTTCGTTGAATAGAAATCATCGTCAAACAGTCCCACCGTTACATCCTCTCCCCTCTATTGCTACTGCATTCAATACCTGAACGCCAAGCAACCACGCCCGAGTTTACCTCATCTTCTCTTAGACTCCAGGAAGAACTAAAAGGTTTCATTTTATTATTTCACCCTAAAAGTACGGGGGCAAAGCACATAGGACGTCTAGAATTCTTGCAAGCTAGCGTTATCTGTCATTTTTCAGGAATATTTCGCAGCATAAATGCCTACAATAATAGAAACCATGTTGCCAAAGTCCGTCTTACGCTTACTATTTAATTGTATCACACGCAGATGTTACACCGTGTTTTTTCTGCCGTAAAAACCATGTAAATTATTACATGCAAGGAGGGGTATAGCTTGGAATCTTTTTCAGCCAGTATGGATCTTGTGCAGTTTATCGGTAAATTGGGTGATCTTAAGGATGAGCACTATCATTTGGTTCTGGTTCAGAGCGCCTTGATCGAACTTCTGATTGATAAGGGCTTCTTCTCACGCCAAGAGCTGGAACGCAAGATTACGGAAATGGACCAGCTTATGACTGGCTCACCTTATCCCATGGCGTAGGCCGGTCATAGTAGGTGTCACAGAGCCTGAATTCACTGTCTTTGAAAAAACAGCCCCGGTCCTCCATCGCAACGCGAACAGACATTTTGGCCAAGTCCATCATATTGTGATCCCGGCTCAAATGTGCCAGATACGTGCGTTTGGTCCGCCCGGTAAGAATTTCACTCAGCGCCGCGCCTGCCGCCTCATTAGACAAATGGCCCAGGTCACCTAAAATCCGCCGCTTCGTGTTCCAGGGGTACCGTCCCATTCTCAGCATTTCAATATCATGATTGGCTTCCAGTACAAGCACATCGGCATCCGAGATCGCCGTACGCACTTTATCGCTCACATAACCCAGATCTGTCGCCACACACAGCTTCTCTTTGCCATCGTAAAAGTTATACCCCACTGGCTCAGCCGCATCATGCGAGATCGCAAATGACTCTACCCGCATACTGCCAAAATCCCTATGCTGCCCCGTCTCCAGAATGACCCGGTTCTGCTCGGCAATCGTGCCGATGCCCTTCTCAATCGCTCCCCAGGTACTCATGTTGGCATAGATCGGAAGATCATATTTGCGCGCCATTGCCCCGAGTCCCTTAATGTGATCGGAATGCTCATGCGTAACTAGAATTCCATCGATATCCTGTCCGGTCAGCTCGCGCATAGCCAGCAGCTCATCAATCCGCTTCGCGCTAAGCCCGGCGTCAATCATCAGTGTCGTTTCCCCGTTGCGCACCACCGTCACATTACCGGTAGAACCGCTGGACAGCACTGTAAATGATATTCCCATTCTCTCTCCTGCTCCTTCTACTCTGTTGTCTTAGGACTGATTATGTCCGCGCTAATGGCATCTACATAATAGGCATTGCCATTCTCCAGCATGAACCGCCACATTGGCGAAGCCACCTGGCTCTCGGAGTTGAATAGCTCGCCGTAATATCCCAGCTCAATCTCCTTAACCACCGAATTCGCCGGAAAATACTTCTCAATTAGGCTGCTGAGCGCCTGCGATGCCGGAAGCACCTTCTGATCAGTATCACTCATTGTAGTTACCATCTCAATCTTCGGCCACCGGAAAGCCACGATCTTCTGATCACTGTTAATCAGCTCCAGTCTAACCCTGAACAGTGACCATTTCTTATCTACCAGCGGGTGCAGCACGAACTTGCCTACCTCACTTTCCTGGGCATCAAAACGATAATTGGATATATCGGGGATCTGCCCCTCCAGCGCCGTACTAAGCTCGGTAAACGAGGAATAGATCAGCTTGCTGTCTATCGGCTCTTTAAGCTCTACAGGAGGTTCGTTCTGCTCCTCACCGGAATAGTGATACGTAAGATCCGGCAACTGGGGGGTTGCAGCCGGAATTGGACATAGAATACGAATGTTCTTCTCTTCCATGACAGCCTGCGTTGCCTTCGACAAGGAGGTAAAATCAAGGTTGGCGCTGGCCTGATCACGCAGATCCATCCAAAGCTGATAGCACAGCAACAGATTCAATACCAGAAAGGCGTATATCAGCACATTTTTTGCTCTTCCCCAGTCCATACCTTCCCTCCTAAACGTTTTGTAACTATATTGGTTGAACTTTAAGATTCTCATATTAATTCTGATCGTCATACAGGGAATGTTTGGACTTCCGCCGCTGTCGTCTGCACTTCTACCGTTTAATAATTTATATAGCTTTGGAACCCTAATTCAGCGTAAGCACGGTGCCGTCCTTAAGCGTAACCCGCCATACCGGAATCAGCTGAAGCTTCTCCCCTTTGACAGCAGGCACATACACCGGAGTCAAATCCTTCACCGCAGAAGCCTGGCTAATTTGTGCCAATTGGCCCTCCAGCCTTTCCCCGAATGATAAATCTACAATCCGCTTGACCGCCTTGTCCTCTTCCACAAACATCAGGGAACGTTCATAGGATGATACGGTTCCTTGCTGAAGCTCCAGATTAATCACTCCGTATTGCAGCTTCGGCTGGCTGATAATCGGATAGGAGCCATAGGGAGAAGAACCATAGAACTGTTGAAAAGATACCTTACGTTCCTGCCTGCCCTCTTCTGTTGCAGCCAGCCGGTAAGTTCCATTCCAGCCCCCGTGCTCATTCACAAAATCAACGGCCTCCAGGGCGTCCTTAGCCGGAGTGCTGTCCCCAGCGGGAAGGGCAGCCGGATCACTATAGCTCATCCAGTTCTGTTCTTGATCGACCTGAAGACTGCGTTTGCTGTCTGTATAAATTTCGGAGCCGTCTTTTTCCGGAATATATCGGGTACTGCCTGCATCAAAAAAGAGATTGCTCTGCATCTGCTGAATCGTATACATGCCGGAGGGCATTTCGACTTCAACCATTGATACTTTGGCATCCGGCACATAATAATCGCCGTTCACTGCTTTGTAATTGGTCAGGTTATTGCCGAAATCGACATGCTGCTGCACATCCTGTACGGTGAGGTCGGCCTTGGCCGCTTCATAGACAATGTCGCCCCGGGTACTGAAGAAGACCGCGTGTGCTTTGGAATCATTCTTCATATTATAAATCCAAATCCTGTCGATGCTTTCCCCTTCAAATAGGGAATCGGGTGACAACTGCATGACCCGCTGCAGCAGGGTTACGGGAATTCCTGCACCAAAGGACAGCTCAATCCCCGGATTTTCATTCCGGATCTTATCCCAGTCGAAGTCTTGCACGGACCGCCGCTGAAAGCTCTCAAAGCTCCGGCCCTTCAGACGGTTAAGGATGAGATTATAAAACGTCGTATTGGGATAAAAAAGCGTATGCTTGCTCTCCCCCATATGAATAATCATTTTATCGGGATAGAGCAGGTTCTCCACCTTCTCCTCCGGCCCCATATTGTCTGTCTTCACATATAAATTCTCCGACATGACCGCTGAATCGCTGCCCGGCAACCGGTAGATCAGATAATAGCTCTCTACAAGACTCCCAAATACAAGCAGCGCAAGAACCCAGGATTTCACCTTTTCCTTCATGACTCACTCCCCCTCTCCTGCTTCAATGGCAGTGTAAAGGTGACCAGTGAGCCCTCATTCAGCTCCGATTGAAGGGAAATTGAGCCGCCATGTGCTTTGACAATTTCCCGGGCAATGGACAGTCCCAGGCCTGTGCCTCCCATGTTACGGGAACGGGCCTTGTCCACTCTATAGAAACGCTCAAAGATGCGCTCAATATCCTTCTTCGGGATACCGATTCCGGAATCCCGGACAGAAACAGCCAGCATCCCCTCTTCATTCTTCAGGGCTTCGAGCTGAATCGTCCCGCCCTCCGGCGTATATTTCAGCGCATTGGAGACCAGATTGCCCAGCACCTGATCGATTTGATCACGGTCGAGCCAAGCGCTCTCGACCTCTTTGCGGACTCTGGTGCTGATATGAATCCGTTTCTGGCGGATTTGAAAAGAGAAGCGGTCCGCCACATCCTCCAGCATCTCGGAAATATCGGTCTGCTGAATGCGCAGGCTGGATTCCTTCGAATCCAGACGTGAGAGATGCAGCAGATCCGTAACCAGGCGGATCATGCGCTCTGTCTCATTGCGGATGACCCCAACGAACCGCACGGCAAGCTGCGGATCTTCAAGTGCGCCGTCATCCAGTGCCTCGACATAGCTCTTGATGGTCGTTAGCGGTGTCCGCAGCTCATGCGACACATTCGCTACAAACTCACGGCGCGACTCTTCCAGATTCTCCTGCTCGGTCACATCCTGCAGGACCGCTATCGTACCCGCGATCCCTCTGCCCTCCCGCCGGTGTATAGGCGTGAAGGTAACACGCACAATGTTGGGATCTCCTCCGCCCATTGGCGACAGATGGAGCATTGCAGATTGGGCATTACCCTGAGCAAGGGAGCCTGACTGCTCATGATCCAGGCCGAGCAGCTCGTCCAGGGGAGCACCCTCCGGGAGCGGACCTTCTGAACCCAGCATATCTGCTGCCCGGGTATTCATCAGAATAACCCCGCCACTCTCATCGGTAGCGACAACACCGTCACTCATATTCGCCAGAATGGAAGCCAGCTTCTCTTTCTCCTCTTCATTCTGAGAGAGAGCTTCCCGTAATCTTCCAGTCATATAATTGAAAGCCTGACTTAGCTGGCCTATCTCATCGTTGCCGAAAACCGGCATTTTGCGGTTGAAGCGCCCTTCGGCTACCGCCGTGGCGTGCCGGGTCATTTCCTTAATCGGATGTGTGATCGTATGCGCCAGAATAACGCCCAGAACGGCCGTCAGCGCCAGTGCCAGCAGCAGTCCGGAGAGGAATACGCTGTTGATCCGGCTCATGGTGGCATACAGATCTTTCATGTCAGCAGCAATATAGATCGCTCCTACCACTTTGTCCCCGGAAAGCACGGGCTTGGCGACTACCTTCTTGCGCACATTATCATCCGCTATAATATACTCCTCATTGTCGCTGATTCCCTGAAGAGCGCGGCTGACCACTGTCTGGGTGTTGCGCTGGCCGACATAGTCATTCTGCGAAGGGACGGAAGTGGTGATGATCTTACCGCTTGCATCCAGCACCTGAATCTCGGCACCATTGATATACAAATTGTTGACCATACCGCGCAGACTTTCTACTGCAGTCTCTTCATCTGCGGTTCCGGCCTCACTGCCGAATTTATCGGCGGTCAGAATCGAGAGCATCTCCGCGCGCGCCTTGAGGTCCTTGGTGAAATTATCAGTGAGTGAATTCTTCATCGAGCTGACAAAATATACGCCAATTAGTTGCATCGCGATCAGAATCAGCAGTACATAAATGATTATAAGCCTGGCCTGTATCGTCCGGAAAAAGGACAGTCCCTTCATCACAACCCTCCGCTTTTGGGGCTATGCATCAAATAACCAAGTCCGCGCCGGGTAAAAATATATTCCGGTTTGCTGGGATTCTCCTCAATTTTCTCTCTCAGACGGCGGATCGTTACATCAACGGTCCGCACATCCCCGAAATACTCGAAACCCCATACGGCCTGCAGCAAATGCTCCCGGGTCATTACCTTGCCGGCGTGGCGAATCATATAATAGAGCAGTTCATACTCACGGTGCGTCAGATCAAGCGGCTCGCCTTCCTTATAGACCATGTACATGTCCGTATCCACAAACAGGCCAAAATGCTGTACCCCCTGCTTGCTTTCCAGTTGTTCACTCTGTGCTTCCGACGGTACCGGCTTATGCTGGCGCCGCATTTGCGCCTTGACTCTCGCCAGCAGTTCCCGCGTACTGAAAGGCTTGGTTACATAATCATCTGCTCCAAGCTCCAGGCCCAGCACCTTGTCGATCTCCCCATCTTTGGCGGTAAGCATAATAATCGGGATATCCAGATGAGCTGAACGCACCTCACGGCAGACATCCATGCCATCTTTGCCGGGAAGCATCAGGTCGAGCAGCATCAGGTCGGGCCGTTTGGACAAGGCAAGCTCTACTGCACTGTTTCCGTCAAAGGCGCAGATTACTTCATAGCCCTCTTTTTCCAAATTGAATTTCAATATATCAGCAATAGGCTGTTCATCGTCTACTACCAGAATCGTCCCCATCTGCATATGCTCCGCTTCACCTTTCTAACCATACTTATCATTGATTCTCTTATTTTAGCATACCTGTCCTGGCGTCACATCCTACGATGCGCATTCTTGTAATTTAAAAGCCGCCCGGAATCACTCGGACGGCTGGCTTAAGATATGAATTATTGCAGATACTTCATTGGATTGATCGCGATCCCGTTTTTGCGGATTTCAAAATGCAGATGTGTGCCGGTTGAACGTCCAGTGCTGCCCATGACTCCGATTTGCGTACCTTGTTCAAGTCTTTGTCCAAGAGAGACTGAAATTCTGCTCAAATGACCGTAGTACGTAATATACCCGTTATGATGATCTACAATCACTACGTTGCCATATCCGTTCTGTACACCTGCAAAGCTGACTGTTCCGGCATCGGCGGCTTTGATCGTACGGTTACCGGATACCAGGTCAACACCTTTATGTACGCGGCCCCAACGCTCGCCGTAGCTGCTGGAAATCGATGCACCCATCACCGGCCAGGCAAACATCCCTGTTCCTTCTCCGGCAGACTTGGTTTCCTTGTACGTTCCTTCTCCGACAACCTTGGTTCCCCGGTACACCACTTCCGGCAGCGAAGCATGCACCACCGTCTGTCCCAGCCATTCTTCCTTGACGACCAGACCATTTTCTTTGGTTAGGCGGTACTGCATCGTTTTGAGGCCAGTCTGTCCTGGACGTACCACTTTGCTCTTGCCTGCTGGGAGCAGATCGCTCTTACGCACAACCACATCCGGCTCGGTAACGACCTGTTCGCCCACCTGTTCTACGGTAACCACCGTAAGTGCGGGCTGGGGAACCGTCAATTGCAGAGTGTCGCCAATTTGCAGCGTCAATTCTTTGACCGTAGGATTGTTCTTGAAGATCTCAGCCTGTGTAGTATCATACAGCTTGGCGATACCAGAAATCGTGTCGCCTTCCTGTACCGTATACGTCAGCGGCTCCTCTTTGCCTTCGGTAAGTGCACTTACGGCTTCATCCACACTTAAGACTTTGTTCGGATCGGCTTTGACCGGTACAATAGACACCTGCTCGCGGATATCAGCCGACTCTACGGTATCCTTGGCACTGGTTGCGCCCTTGGCTGAACTTGAAGCAGCCGTCTTCTTGAGCTGCGCTCCTGTAGAAGCTTCGGTCTGCGGCATGTAATGCTCCTTGACACCTTTCAGCACGGCTGCTGCCGTCGCCTGATCCTTGACGATGCCAAGAACCTCGCCGTCTACCGTTAATTGCACACCTACCGCATAGGCCTTCAGCATGCCATCCAATTTGTCCAATGTGGCACGGCTGTCAACCTCAGGCTTAAAGGCTTTTTCGGCCTCGGTCGAAATCCCGTCTGTCTGCAGAACCATCACGGACTCAGGATACTTCACCTGATACTCCTGACTCTTCTGTTCAAATAGCTGCTCCAGATCAGCCTTTTGGCTGATCTTTCCGATTTCTTCGCCCTTCACCAGAACCTTATAGTAAGTTACCGTATTAGCGGTCACATACCTCTTCTCGGCTCCCACCAGAAACGCACCAAGCAGCACCAGGCCGGCCGAAGCCGCGATCCAGGAGCGCCGTAATCTCCGGGGTTTGGTCTCCTGATGAAAGACATTATCACTATCGGCATCGCTGCCCTGTTGACTTGCTACACCAAGCTCTGCGGAATACCCGTCATCGTTCCGCAGATTCCCCGCCTGGCGCATGAACTTAAATCCCTTCATGAAACTCTCCCTTTCAGTCCGCCCATTCCTACCGCACAGAGCGGCCAAGCTTTGTTATACGTCCCCTTTTATATATGCTGCAGCATCTATTTATCTATTTGCATGAGTACGAATGATCATGTTGTGAGGTACCTGAAAAAGGTTACAAAAAATTAACCCCTTATAGTCCTTTTTTACTGTACCACAGCCAGGAGAAAAATTTCAACTTTCCAAACACAACAAAACCCGCGAAAATCGCGGGTTTATTCCAGAAATATGACGCATAAACAGCCTTCCAGTGTCCAAAAAGTGACATTTTTTAATTTTGTGGACTGTCCTTGCTGTTTGGTGTAAGCATTTTCATTAAGGTCTCATATTCCTTTTGATCTACGTATTTCGCTATGACCTGCTGCAGTTCCTGGACTTCACTTTCTGTTAGCCCATCTTCCATGGCCTTGGATATCTTTTGCATTTCCTCCTGAGGCAGCTTAGCCATTAAAATATTGAAAATATTGGTTTTTTCATCAGCAGGCAGATTCTCCTTCAAATTCAGCATGGCCTCCGGTGTCATTACCAATTCCTGTTCACTGCCGGCTTCGCCCATCACAGGCAGGGCATCCTTAGGGGCATCTTCCTCCACCGTTTTCTCTCCACTTTTACCGCCAGTCGTATTTGGTTTACCTTCTTCCGTTTTGCTACTGTCTGGCACTGCAGTTTCTTTATCCTCAGCTGTAACTGGCGCCGGAGGTTTTGTGTCCATACCGGTCAGACTCTTCATAAATCCGCCGATCCCCGGCCCTGGGCCATCCAGCTTAATGTCGAAGCTTGCGAGCACCGACCGGATATACGTATTCACCACATAGGCTGTAGTCAGAATAGACAGTGCACTGGCCAGCACCACAATCAGGCAGACAGCAAGTGTACGCTTTACCATTTTCATCTTCATCTCTCCCTTGCTTCTGTTCATGGCCAATCTCAGGAATATCAGGCCTCGGGTCCTTCTATCCTTTCAGTATTGACTAGAACGCTGCAAGAGAAACGTCTGAACCGATATAGAGACTCTTTGATTATCGCCAGTAACAAATAAAAAGGAGCCTCAATAGAGGCCCCTCAGAGGATGAATCTTATATTCGATCTAGATATAGATTGGAAGTACTTGATTGGTCTGCTCACGGTTACGGCCTACGGAGAAGATCGAGATCGGAATGCCTGTAAGCTCCGACACCCGTTCAACATATTTCCGTGTATTCACCGGCAGGTCTTCCAGCGTCTTCGCCGAAGTGATATCCTCACTCCAGCCTGGAAGCTCCTCATAGACGGCTTCGCATTCTGCCAGCATTTTCAGTGAGGCCGGATAGTGGGTAATCACTTCTCCACGGTATTTATAACCTGTGCAGATCTTTACGGTTTCCAGACCACTGAGTACGTCAAGCGAGTTCAAGGACAGACCGGTAATTCCGCTGACGCGCCGGGCATGACGCACCACTACACTGTCGAACCAGCCTACGCGGCGTGCACGTCCCGTAACCGTACCATACTCATGACCAGTCTCACGGATGTAGTCGCCAATCGAATCGTTCAACTCGGTTGGGAACGGTCCATCACCAACACGGGTAGTATAGGACTTGGCTACACCGATAACCTGCTTAATCTTGGACGGACCTACACCTGAACCGATGCAGACCCCGCCCGCCGACGGATTGGAAGAAGTAACGAATGGATACGTGCCTTGGTCAATATCAAGCATAACACCCTGCGCGCCTTCGAACAGCACACGGGAATCGGCATCAATGGCCTCGTTCAGCACTACAGAGGTATCCGTAACATAGCCTCGGAGCACTTCTGCATACCCCAGATATTGGGTCAGAATTTCTTCTACGTCCAGCGCTTCCGCTCCATAGACCTGAGTAATTACCTGGTTCTTTTCTTCCATTAGGTGGCGCAGTCTCAGCTCGAACTCTTCTGCATCCATCAGATCAGCAATGCGGATACCGTTACGGGCGGCCTTATCCATGTAAGCCGGGCCAATCCCTTTGCGGGTAGTGCCGATTTTGTTCGGGCCTTTACGGTCCTCTTCCAGCGCATCCAGCAGCATATGATATGGCATGATGACATGGGCGCGGTCACTGATCACCAGATTCTTGGTGTCGAAGCCGTTCTCATGAATATAATTAATTTCTTGAATCAGCGCTTCAGGGTTGATAACCATTCCGTTACCGATGACACAAGTTTTCTCTTTATAAAATACTCCTGATGGAATCAAGCTCAGCTTGAACTTCTTCCCGTCAATCAGAATCGTGTGACCGGCATTGTTACCCCCTTGATACCGGGCGACCACATCTGCGCTCTCTGCCAGAAAATCCGTGATCTTGCCTTTGCCTTCGTCTCCCCATTGTGTTCCCACGACGACTACCGTTGACATGTTCATTCCTCCGTAGGTGCTCGCTTAGCACCATTATTTTTCAAAATAGAAGAATCTATATGATTAAGCTATAAATTATCCTTCTATTTCCCGCTGAAACCCGCCGTCCCTTTAGGACAGCGAAGCCGTTTCCACTTGTAATATGGGCTCTGTACTCGCTTCTTATGTACGCAGCCCTCCGGACGCCCGGCGGTTTAACCCGCTAAAGCACAATAACCAGTGTAACAGCGGTACTTTTTAAAGTCAAATAAAAACGAACGATCTCACAAGGAAATGTGTGATCGTTCGGATATTGTACAAAAAATGCCTAACCTGCAAACGGTTCGTTATGAGCACGCTCGTAGTTGACGAATTTGTTGAAATTTTTCAGGAACACCAGCTCTACGGTGCCTACAGGACCATTACGCTGTTTGGCAATAATAATTTCGATGATATTCTTCTTTTCAGTATCCTGATTATAGTAATCATCACGATACAGGAAGGCCACGATATCGGCATCCTGCTCAATCGAGCCCGATTCACGAAGGTCACTCATCATCGGACGTTTATCCTGACGCTGCTCCACACCACGGCTGAGCTGAGACAAAGCAATCACCGGTACATCCAGCTCACGGGCAATCTGCTTCAAAGTACGGGAGATCTCCGAGACTTCCTGCTGACGGTTCTCACCGCCCTTGCCGCGCCCCTGAATGAGCTGCAAATAGTCAATGACAATCATGCCCAGACCTTTTTCCTTCTTCAGTCTTCGGCATTTTGCACGAATATCCGTAACCGTAATACCGGGAGTGTCGTCAATATAGATTTCCGCTTCGGACAAAGATTGAATTCCCATCGTCAGCTTCGACCAGTCATCATCACTTTTGAAGTCACCAGTACGCATAATATTGGCATCCAGATTCGCTTCAGCACAAATCATACGTTGAACCAACTGCGGCGCCGACATTTCCAGACTGAAAATAGCGACAGTCTCTTTGGCCCGAACCGCTACATTCTGGGCAATATTCAGGGCGAATGCTGTTTTCCCTACAGAAGGACGGGCAGCCACAATAATCAGGTCATTCCGCTGAAAGCCGTTAGTCATATGGTCAAGGTCCACGAATCCGGTAGGAATCCCGGAGGTTCCCCCCTTGTTCTGATGGAGCAGCTCCACCCGGTCGAATACCTGCATGAGCACATCACGGATGGCAATAAATCCGCTGCCACTGCGCCGGTTAGAGATTTCAAGAATCCGCCGCTCGGCATCGCTGAGCATACCACCTACATCTTCTCCGCCGGTATAACCTTCACTGACAATCTGCGTCGCGGTACGGATCAAGCGCCGCAGCATCGCCTTCTCTTCGATAATTTGGGCATAGTATTCGACGTTGGCTGCAGTCGGCACCGCATGCGCCAGCTTCGCCAGATAGCTGACACCGCCGATATCCTCAAGCTGTCCCTTGTCCTGCAGTCTGGACGTCAGTGTAACCAGGTCAATCGGCTGGCTCTCTTCTCCGAGCTGCACCATCGCTTCAAATATCATCTGATGCGGTTTATCGTAGAAGTCTTCGGTATTCACCCGCTCCATCGCGGTGATCAGCGCCTCATCCTGCAGGAGCACAGCACCGATTACAGCCTGCTCTGCCTCCAGGTTCTGCGGGGGAATCCGATCGAAAAAGAGATCTCCACCCATCTTACTCCTCCGTTACCTGAACCGTGAGGTTAGCCTTTACTTCAGTATGCAGCTTCACCGTCACCTGAAATGTACCCACATGGCGGATCGGATCATTCAGTTCAATTTTACGCTTATCAATCGAAATCCCCTGGGTTGCTGCGAGGGTTTCACCAATTTGCTTGCTTGTAATGGCACCGAACAGCCGGCCGCCTTCGCCAGCTTTGGCTTTTAGAGTCAATGTCAGCTCGTCCAGCTTCTTGCCCAGCTGAACGGCTTCCTCTTTCTCCTGATCCTTGCGGCGCTGCTCAGCAGCAGCCTGATTCTCCAGAGTCTTCACATTGCCTTCAGTAGCCGGGCGAACCAGTCCACGCGGCAGCAGGAAGTTGGCTGCATAACCCTCTGATACCTCTTTAACTTGCCCCTTCTTGCCCTGACCCTTAACATCTTTTATGAAAATGACCTTCATTCGAACAGCCCCTCTTTCGCTTCAATTTCAGCCAGTACTGCAAGCAGTCTGGCTTCTGCTTCCTTGCTTGTTCCTTCTAGCTGAACGGCAGCATTGGACAAGTGTCCGCCACCTCCCAGCTTTTCCATAACTACCTGCACGTTCATCCGCCCGAGTGACCGCGCGCTGATGCCAATGAGGCCGTCAGGCCGTTCGCTGATAACGAATGAAGCCACCACGTTCGTCATGCCCAGTAGCGTATCCGCCGTCTGGGCAATCAGCAGCTGCGGAATCTTCATTCCCGGAGCCGTGACAACCAGTGCTATATGATCATACACCATCCGGGCATGTTTGATAATTTCCGCTTTTGAAATATACTCCTGCAGATCCTCCTTCAGCATACGCTGAATCAGAATCGTGTCTGCGCCGACCCGCCGCAGAAATCCTGCCGCTTCAAAGGTACGAGAGCCGGTGTGCAGCGCAAAATGCTTGGTGTCCACCGTAATTCCGGCCAGGAGCATTGTAGCTTCCAGCGGGCTGAGCTTGATCTTGTCATGAATATACTGCAGAAGCTCTGTAACCAGCTCGCACGTAGATGAGGCATACGGCTCCAGATAGACCAGCACAGCATCGTTGATGAACTCTTCACCTCTGCGGTGATGGTCAACGACCACTATCCGGCTGGCATACTGCACCAGGCGGGGTTCCATGGTCATCGAGGCCTTATGGGTATCCACTACGATCAGCAGTGTATGCTCCGTCATGATCTGCAGCGCTTGTTCTGTAGAAATAAAAGCTTTGTTCAATTCCTCATCCCGGCGGATTTGCTCCATCATCCGGGTAATCGAAGGATTCGGCGTCTCCATCACAATGTTAGCTTCTACATTGTACATTTGCGCTGCTTTGAGCAGACCAATCGCAGCTCCTACAGCATCGATGTCTGGCGTCCGGTGGCCCATGATCAGCACCCGGTCGCTTTCCTGCATCAGGTCTCGCAGGGCGTGGGCAATAACACGGGCCCGCACTCTCGTACGCTTCTCAGCTGCATTACTCTTACCGCCATAGAAAGACAGCCGCTGGCCCGCCTTCACGGCCGCCTGATCGCCGCCCCGGCCAAGTGCCATATCAAGACTGGACTGCGCCAGTGCTCCTAGCTCGCTGGCCGATTCTGAACCGTAGGCAAGTCCGATGCTAAGCGTCATCGGCACCTTGAGATCAGCGGTCATCTCCCGCACCTCGTCCAGAATGACGAACCGGCTCTCCTCAAGCGCCTGCAGGCTACGGTGATTAAGCAACATGAGGTACCGCTCCGAAGACAACCGGCGCAGGTATACTTCAAACTGCTTGCTCCACTCCGTAATCTCACTCGCTACCTTGGCGATCAGCGAGGTACGTTGCTGATCGTCCATCCCCTGAGCCGCTTCATCCAGATTATCCATCATCACGATGCCGATCGCGAGCTTCTCTTCTTCGTAACGTTCGCGCAGCACCACAAGCTCAGTGATATCATACAAATACAGCATTCGCTCACTAGGGATTACGACGACCTGATAATAACGTTCATCGACGGCAATCTCCTGACGGATATCCTTCAGACTGTTATCTTTGGAGACTTCCCTCTTAACCGGCACATGAGTGGCAAGGGAGGGCATAATATCGGGCAGCAACTCCTCCATTTCATCCCCAACCAAAGATTTGCGTGAGAAAATATCACCGGCACTGCGGTTGTTCCACTCTACTTTCCGGTCCTCACTGTACAGAATAATGCCGAGTGGAAGCATTCCGACCGCTTCCCCCTCCACGCGCTTGATGCGAAAGGATAGCCCATTGATATATTCCACCAGATTCCGGCGGAACGAGAGTTCTGCCTGCAGCATAGAGAAGCAGAGGGTCCCTGCCAGAAACAGACTGGCGACACCAATAACCCAATTATAGACACTGACTACTATGATCAGCAGCAGCAGCAGCATAAACGCCCATACGGTATGATAGCCGTGCCAGCGTCTTTGCAGAAATTTTGGCATGAGCTCTCACCCTATCGTTTCGATTTCGTCACAAGCTCGCGCAGCGGGAACGCCAGGTCAACTATACCGATGATCCACAGCCCCGGCATAAAAATAACGGGAATCGACAGCAGGAGTGCCACAACCTTGCTCCATTTTCGCTCGTAGACCAGGAAGAAAAGGAAGCCGATGGCCTGAATGATAAAACCTATCCGCAATAACGGCAGCAGATTGTCGGAAATCATCGGCATGAATCCGCTGTCTGATCCCCCAAACATAAGGCTAAGCACTACACCCAGCAGATAATACCAGATGAACGATCTTGGAAGTCTCCAATCACGGGCTGGCTTCAGTCGCGGAACTGCATATTCCATACTATTCAGAATCGGACGGACAATGGAATGTGTGATCACGGCTATCATGAATGAGCTGATGATCAATGTCATTGGGATAATCTGCACAGTCATATGGCTAATCGTATTAACATCCTCGGAAGAGAGCTTCAATTCCGAAATCAGAGGATTGCTGGCCCCCAGCTCCGACAGCGGTGAATTCACCATCTGCAGCACATCATTCACATAGGTGGTAAGATCGAAATTGAATAATGCGGTTCCTAACAGCAGCAGCAACAGAAATTCACCAAGAATGGTGATCATTCCGGCGAGCAGTGTAGACATCGCTGATGAACGTTTCTTGTACCAACGCCCCATCACTAGTGCGGGTATCAAGAAATAGACCGCTATCAAGACATAGACGGGTGTAATCAGACCGACAATCAGCAGCACGGGCAGAATATGGAGAATAAACTGCTTCGTATTCAGAGTAGTGAACAGCACTACTGCCGGAATAATCATAAATAATGTAGTGATAATGAGCAATGGGGTTGATAATGAGAGCAGCAACAGCAGATACGCTATGCTCCATGCCACCGATGTCCAGCGAAATTTCAACAGTATTCACCTCTTACGCATATGTTCTTCTAATGCAGATATATCCTGGTACCATTCTTCCAATTGATGCCCTTCCTGCCTGTGTTTTCTGAGCTTTTCAATCAGCAGATCGTCGAGTTCACGATAGGGGATTCCAAGTCTGCGACCCAAAATATAAGAACTCATAATCAGGCTGGCCAGACTGTCTCCCACACGCGCGGTACTGCCTTCCCAGAGCGCTTTGAACAACCGTGAGACTTGATCAATAACTTCGGTCTTCAACCATTCAATTACCTTGGCGCGTTTGGCTACATCCAAATCCTTCGGCACATTGGGCACAGTCTCTCTACCTCCGGCAAAAAGCATTATTCTCCATTATAGCATAAATAATTCCCAGCTACACGGGACGTCCACCGTCCCGGAAGTACTCGCTGTATTTTCAAAAAAGGCCCGCATTCCGTGCTCGCCGGAAATACAGGCCTTGATCCATACTGCCTCAGGTCGCAAAACAAAATAAGATGGCTTACACCGATTCCTGTGACTGGCGTGAAACAACCTTTTCACAATATTCAATAATTTGACTCCGGCGTACGATACCAATGAACCGGTTCATGTCATCGACAACAGGCACAAAGTTCTGTACCTTGGCTAAATTGATTAGATCCTCCATATCCGCATCAATGGATACCGGCAGATTATTCATCCGCAGCGGCACATCCTTCAGCAGAAATTTGGAAGCATTTTCGAACGTCACCGCCCCACCCGAATCCTTCATATACCAGAGCAGATCACCTTCCGTTACTGTTCCTGCATACTCCCCGTTCCGGTTCAGAATCGGCACAGCAGTATAGCGGTGAAACTCCATCCGTTCCAGAGTCTGACGCAGCGTTGAATCGAGGGTCACGCACGCCACCTCCTGTTTCGGAAGTAAAAAAAACGCAATATTCATCTCTTGATCCTCCTCAAAGAGTTCCGAAGGAATTATTATGCCTTACCCTTTCCTTGAAGCAAGGGCCATCCGTAATTATACGTCTTTAGCCAATCATTCGTTCCATTTTATTATAGCATGAGAACAGTAAGCAGCAGCCATTAAGATTGCGTATGGCTGCTGCTATCATTGCTTATTCTTTTACGAAGGAATTACTGTGCTGCGGATGTAGCCGCAGGCTCCAGTGCATTTTGTGCTTTGCCCGGTTCGATTAATTGATCCACCGGTGTGCTGGCATTCATCCAGTTGTCGATCATCGCTTTGGCTTCAGTCAGGTCCTTTTCATCAACGATATCATAATACACACCACCGATGCGTTTGCCCTCACCCATCACGGTAAAACTGGAAATATCCATATCTTTTCCGCCCATGAATTTTCTGGCCAGACTAATGATTGTAGACGGCGCAATATCCGTCTTGAAATTGTCGCCCATAATATCCAGCAGCTCGGGGATGTTCCCGATTTGGCTGATGGACAGCATCTTGTTCGCAACTACATCAATGAATACCTGTTGCCGTTTCGTACGGTTAAAGTCACTGTCTTCACGGTAGCGCGTATAGTTGAGGGCCTCTTCACCATTATAATTGGATTTGCCGCCTTCAATAGTGAATTTCTCATGATCCTTACCCTTGTTCACAATGTCTTTTTTGATCGGCAGCGGTACACCGCCAATGGCATCAACCGCATCCTTTAGGCCCTGGAAATTTATAGTGGCATAATATTGAATGTCGTGTCCAAGCAGGTTCTCCAGCGTATCCTTGGCCATCTTCTGGCCCCCGAACGCATAGGCATGCGTAATTTTATCCTTTTTGTTGTCATCGTGTCCGATGATCTCGGTGTACGTGTCCCGTGGAATAGAGATCAGTAGAATTTTATAATCTTCAGGCCGGATAACCGCGTAGATCATCGTATCAGAACGGGCCGTTTCATTTTTACGCTGGTCCGTACCCAGCAGCATTAGAGAAAACGGGTCGCTTTTGTACACAACAGGCTCGGGTTTTATCGTAGTATTCCCATCGTTCACTAGAGGCTGGTAAGATTTCTGGGACAGCTTATTCTCGACCCGATCCGACAAAAATAGATCAAAGGCCAGTACCGCCAGCTGTTTTTGGAATAGAAATCCTCCACCGATTAATACTACAAGTGCAGCAATGATGATGATGTATCTTGTCTTTATTTTTTTGATTTTTTTCATGATTTTTTGATTCCTTCTTTATGGTGGAATGGTTATATGATTGCTTGCGATCTATTTACAATGCTTGCCTGGAGCGCACCAAGCAGTCATGGTTGTGCTTTTCTTAGCTGTTAAGATTTTGACCGATTCGGTATTATTATGTTTCCCCCCTTTCTGGAATTCGGGTCATTCTATTTGTAGAATAAACATGGAAAACGGCTTTGACACATAAACAATATTTCTATTGTAATCACTTGCCGCTAAAAAAGAAACAACAAATAACGACATGTTTAGTGCTGGAGCTACTTGCAATCCATAAAGGATATGACGAATGAAACTTCATTTTGATGCAGAATTAATAAAAAAGAAGCAAAACTGCAAGGTCCGCCTTCCACAGGCAGCGGCTCCCCAGCTTTGCTTCAATTCAATCCTCTTCCTTAATCCACCAAGTCTGTGGTTCAATAATAGTGCTCATGGAATTCACCCGAACGTTCTGCAGACGTTTGTTAACGGCCGTAATATTTGTGCGTTCGGCAAAAAAGATCATCGGCACTTCCTCGTTGATTAATTTTTGCCATTCATAGTAGACCTGCTTGCGGTACTCTTTATCATAGGATTTGATTCCTACACCTTCACGGATCAAATCTTCACTACGCTTTGAACTGTACCGTGGATAATTCCACAGATCAGTCGCTCTCCATAGACCGGAGGGGTCCGGATCGCTGGCCAACCCCCATACTCCGTTGAACAACTCAACTGAGGGATCGTCATTTTCTACAGCTTCGTAGAAGTCATTAAGCTCCTTAAGCTTGCCTCCGTTCAGCCGGACATCCAGTCCGACATCGCGCCAATTCTGGAGAATTGCCTGCGTTCTTGCTTCAGCGGTTGTCGTTCCGGTCATGGCATCGTAGTTTATTATAAATGAGTGTCCTTTGGGGTCTTCACGCAATCCATCGCCATCCCTGTCCACATAGCCGGCTTCGTCCAGGAGTGTCTTTGCTGTATCCGGATTGTAGTCATACGTATTGATTTCTGCGTTGGGAATCTTAGCCCAGCTTGAGCTGGAAACCGGAGTTTCAATCAGACTGCCAAGACCATAAGAGTACTGGTCAATAATTCCCTTCCGATCGAGTGCGTAATACATGGCCTGGCGTAGACGCTTATCGGCGAACTTGGGATTATTCATAATAATCTGCTGGGTTTCCTTATCCCAAGATCCGAATTTGAATCCTATGTATTCGTAAGATAGCTCCGGAGATTCCAAAACCGCCACCTGGTCCAGCTGCTTCAGCGATGCATAGGCATCACGCGGGGCTGAAGCTATATCCACTTGATTCTCTTCAAGAAGATTCACGATTTCCTTATCATCAAACACTTTATACTGCACTCCGTCCAAGAAAGCCTTCCCCTGATAGTAATGATCAAATCGCTTCATCTCCACAAGCTGCCCGGGCTGGATATTTGTTACCTCAAAGGGGCCAATCCCGATAGGATGCTTCCGCACCGGATCGCTGTCCGGCATATCCTTCACCGCGATTCCGCTGAAAACCTTTTTATTCATCGGGTAGGACCACAGGTTGTCCAGTGCATTTACCCGAACCCCGTTCATCGTAATTCTCAGTGTATAGGGGTCAATCACTTTTATCCCGCTGATCTCCTTGGCTTCCCCTTTATGATAGGCTTCTGCGCCCTTAATCATTTCCACACTGTAGTACCGTGACCCTGTATATTCCGGGCTGGCAATGGTCTCCAGTGCAAACTTCCAGTCTTCTACAGTTAACTCATCGCCATTATGCCAGCGGACACCCGCCTTTATTTTGAAGGTGAACACGGTGTGGTCGTCTGATTCCTGCCAGGAGGCAATGCCCGGAACGGTGGTTAAGTCATCTTTTACCTTAAACATGGATTCTGTAATGAACTCCAGTACCTGGAAATCGTCCTCACCCTCATAAAAAGCGGGATCAAACAACCCTTGAAACGGAGAGGAGTAGCCATAAGTGATGGTTCCCCCAGCTACAGGAACTTCTGACGTATTATTCGAAAGAATTCCATAGGAAAGCCGCTCAGAGCTAATACCGCTGCAAGCAGACAGCATCATAGCCATCGCCAGCACCAGTGTGCCATATCTGCGCTTCATCATATCATTCTTCCCTTCTTCCATTGTAAGCGCTATCCACAGATTGTTTTATTAATCATTTCTATTCTCATTCTTTACAGCCTTTATAGACTATAATATTGAGGATATACAATAATCAGTCTAAAGTGAAGCACTTAATTCAACTTCGTACCCTACTAGCCCTTGTGGTAACATCCATACTTTTTGAAAAAAGCCTGCCCAAGGGGCAGGCCTTTGCATTTTCTGCTGCGGTTACTCGTCCTTCTCCTCATGAATAATAGTAAGGCCTTCCACATGCTTTTTCCGCATCAACTTACGCATTTTCCGTGTTTCCTTACTCTCGAAAATAATATCAAAATCATATTCCTCCGGATAGAGCTCTTCTTTAGAGAGGTATGGTCTTAGACGTTTATGGTTGAATTTCATTTTTTGCTTTTGAATCATAACGCCAACCATTCCCATTCCGTCCCTTGCCTCATAGACGATTCCCGTTCTGCCCAGTGGCTTCACATACACCGCATCTCCTACTTCATATTCCTTCTTCTGTTCCTTGCCATCACCTGTTTGAGCAGAGTTTAGGTCTCCTGATAAATCCTCTGTCAGTCCTGCAGAAACACTTGAAGCCAGCTCTTTCTCAGGGGAATCATTCCCTTCCACATGTTTGAACCCTTCACCTGATTTGCCGTGTCCTGAACGGTTAAAGTTGTTCCAGTACCTTTTATCTCCGTCCACTTCATGCTGCCCTTCTACAAGCTGCTGCGAGCGCCGGATAACAGACTCGGGGATGCCTAATTTTTCGGCAATTTGCAGGGCATAACTTTCACCCGCTTCACCAATAGTTAACTGGTAGATCGGTTGCAGCGTATTCTTGTCAAACTCCATCCGCGCATTTTGGAACCCGCTGGTGGATGCGGCGAAGACCTTAAGTTCATTAAAATGAGTAGTAACTATTATATTAGCTCCTTTGCGGTTCAGTTCCTCGAGAATGGCTATCGAAAGTGCGAAGCCTTCTCCAGGGTCCGTACCCGCCGCCAGCTCATCAATCAGCAGCAGTACACCCTTGCCCGCATCTCTAAGCATCCCTTCTATACTCTTCATCTGTGCTGAAAAGGTGCTTAGAGACTGTGTTAGACTCTGTCCGTCCCCAATCACGCTGATGACATCCGAGAACACAGTGAAGTCGCTGTCTGGCTCTACAGGGATTAGCAGCCCTGATTGAACCATTAGGGTTAGCAGCCCCAACGTTTTGAGCACTACCGTTTTGCCGCCCGTATTTGGTCCGGTGATGATAAGGGACTTGTAGCCATTGCCGAATTCCAGACTCACTGGAATCATCCCATCCAGATTAGGGTGCCGGCCCCCATTCATCCTCAAGTAACCGCGGTCATTCAGGGCAACATTTCTTGCACCCATTGTACGCGCATATTTGGCTTTGGCGAAAATAAAATCATAGTTGCCTGTAATTTCAATATTCAGCCGCAGCGCCGCCTGCTCCTTCTCCAAAAGCCCTGTCAGCATGCTTAGAATCTGCATCTCTTCCCTAGCCTCCTCAGCCCCCAGCAATTCGAGCTCCCCCTGCATGGCGGCGATCTCAAAGGGCTCTACAAATACGGTCTGTCCGCTGGTTGACTGATCCAGTACCGCTCCTTTTACCTGCTTGTGATATTCTCGCTTTACAGGAATTACATACCGCCCACCGCGCATGCTGACGAGGTTCTCCTGAAGGATTCCCTGATGCCTCGACATTACAGCTTCTATCTTCCTCTGCAGGCGATCCTTGGCTACAGCCAATCGTTTCCGGACCCGTTCCAGCCCTTTGCTGGCGTGGTCATCAATGGTCCCTAGTCGTATACAGCGTTCAATCTCCTCCCGCACGTCTCTCAGCTCCACTAGAGAAGCCGCATAGGAAGCAATCCGTGGAGCCGTTTGCTCTTTGGCCTTCATGTATTTACGCAGCTGGCTGCAGCTCTGCAGAAACACCGATACTGCCATGAAATCCTTCTCACTATATAGATATCCTGTTCCTAGCAGCGACATTAGGTTCTCCATTCCCTCGAGGGAGGGAATCGGTACGCTTGCTCCTCTTTCCAAAAGCTCCTTCGCCTCAGCAGTTTCATCCAGCGCCCTGTGAATGGCCGGAAGATAGGTCATAGGCTCAAGGCCGCTTACCGCCTTTTTCCCTTCATAAGATACGGTGTGACGTCCAAGCTCCGCCCTCATTTCCTCATATTGCAGGGTGATCTGGCTTTGTGTATTCATTATTCAATGTTCCTCCCTTATCCCTCACCTGAACGCTCAGGCGGGCTGCTGATCTGTCCGTAACGCAAAAAAGGGCAAAGACTGCCACTACGGCTGTCTTTGCCCTCATTCACTGCTGCAATCCTCTTTGTGCTTCAGCCACTTGCCCCTTTGGGGATATTCAGCCTGAAGACAGAAAAAACCGTGCTGCAAGAGCACGGTTAAATCACAAAGAGAACATTAGCCGTAAAGAGGCCATATGACGCTTCGCGTGTGTCCTTAACTAATTCACTCACCTTCCCTGAAGCACGAGCACATCCTGCTGGACATACTCAAACACAGCCTGCTTTACTCTAAGAGCGGGCCTTATGTAGCTTACGGGTTAGATGATATGAAATTGCTTAGTTAAGAACGCTCACCAACATCAAAATTTCCCCTTTAGTTATAGGATACCTGTAATTTACTACATTCCATCACCTTCGTCAATTCCCTGCACAATAAACAGAAGCAGCCCTGAAATATAAAAAAGCAGCCGGCTTAGCCGGCTGCTTCATGAAACGTCCTATTCCGTTGTGTAAGGCAGCAGCGCGATTTGACGCGAGCGTTTTACAGCAATGGTCAGAGCGCGTTGGTATTTAGCACTTGTACCTGTTACACGACGCGGCAAGATCTTTCCGCGTTCGCTGATGAACTTCTTCAGAAGCTCAGTGTCTTTATAGTCAATGTGAGTAATCTTGTTCACAGTGAAGTAGCACACTTTTTTGCGCTTGTTGCGTCCACCACGACGTGCCGGTCTTTTGTCGTTGTCTCCGCCTTCTCTTTGTTTGAAAGCCATGTCAGTTCAGTCCTTCCTTATTAAAATGGCAAATCATCGTCCGATATATCGATCGGTTTTCCATCGCCCGAAAAAGGATCTTGAGTATTGTTGTTACGCGAGAAATTATTGTTATTTCCGCGTCCACTGTTACCGCCGCCACCATAGGATGGTTCTTCTGGTACATTTCCGCCACTTGGCGCATTGCCACCTTCACGATTCTGCGAGGATTCCAGGAAACGGACATTATCGGCAATAACTTCAGTAACGTATACACGTTTTCCTTCGTTATTCTCATAATTCCGTACTTGGATGCGGCCTTCCACGGCTGCCAGACGCCCTTTGCGCAAGTAATTGGCACAGGTCTCAGCCAGCTGTCTCCAGGTTACTACCGGGATGAAGTCCGCTTCGCGTTCACCGTTCTGGCCCGTAAAGTTGCGGTCTACGGCAAGCGTAAACTGCGTTACGGCAACACCAGCGGGAGTATAACGAAGTTCCGGGTCACGGGTCAACCGACCGATCAAAATGATACGGTTCAACAATTCAATCCCCTCCTTATAAGCGATTCGTTACAAAGCTTGTCATGATCTTAGGCAACGTCGTTCGTAATGAGATAACGAATGACTTCGTCGGAAATCTTCATGAGACGTTCCAATTCGGTAACAACTGCAGGTTCTGCAGTAAAGTTAACCAAAACAAAAACGCCATCACGGAATTTCTTGATCTCATACGCAAGACGGCGTTTACCTTGCACATCGTGCTTTGTAATTTCTCCGCCGTTGGAGATGACGCCTTGGAATTTTTCGACTGCTGCTTGAACGGCTTCTTGTTCAATGTCAGGACGAATAATGTACATGACTTCATATTTGCGCATAATTTTCACCTCCTTATGGTCTGCGGCCCCTAATCACGTCAGGAGCAAGGAACGAGCACAAACATAGACTCGCACCAAATTAATATACCAAATTGCCCAAAGGAGTGCAAGTTATTTTTATCAAGAAGGTTATTGGGTACTTTTTAGGCTACATGAAGAGACATTGATCCGAGCATAATAACACCGCAATTACTCACTCTATCCAAGGAGGAATGGTCCAATGGGCGAGCAAACCGAATACGAAAAAGGCGATAAGGCTCCAAATCCGGGCATCTACACAGAGGTTGGCGAAGCACGAAGCTTCCATACCCAAATTCAGAATCCAAAACGAATTGAAATGAAGAGGGGTGACACTTTTCCGGAAACCTCAAATAAAGACCGCAAGTGGAAAAAGGTTGAAAAAGCCCGGGTTCATTAATTTTTACATCACATGTATAAAAAAAACCTCATGAGACATACTATTCTCAGGCAGTACAAAAGAGAGGTGTGGTTCCGTTGGACGTCGTAGACGAACACAATCACAAGGATTCTGAATCAGCATCTATTGTAAGTCGGGGAAAGTAAAGGCTTCCTCTTAAAAAAGGGATAAGCCTGGCAAAACCTGCATCACTTTAGCGGCTATAGACAGATTAAATCCGAACGTTATCCATGTACTGCCTCTTGAGAGGGACCTGAAAGGGTCCCTCTTTTGTTTTTCGTTTGAATTGACATTACATAAAATAAAAAAAACCTCCGTTATGTCAACGGAGGTTTCGTAAGTTAAAGTATGTAGTACTGAAGTGGCGGAGAGGGTGGGATTCGAACCCACGCACGCTGTGACACGCCTAACTGATTTCGAGTCAGCCCCCTTGGGCCTCTTGGGTACCTCTCCGCAGCAAGAATTATTGTAGCACGCCAACTTCACTTTTGCAAGTCCAATTATTCTTTGGTTTCTCCCGCGGCTGAACGCAACACCTTTTTCATGTTTTTCTCGAACTTTGCACGGGGAATGAGGACACTATGATGACAACCGGTACATTTGATCCGGATATCCATTCCCATACGAATGATCTCCATTTCATTGGTGCCGCAAGGATGCGGCTTTTTCATGAGAACAATATCACCAAGTCCAAAAACCTTCCGTTCCATTACTGACCCTCCTCTTCTCCTTCATGGGTAGCCGCCACCTGTCTGCCCAATCTCGCTTGTGCCGAGTCCCCCCCCCTCTGTGCCGCCTCTAGGCCCTCCGCTTCCATTGCAGCCCTTGCAGCCCGTTCCGCCTCCTCACGAGCTTCCTGCTCAGCCTTAGCCGTCTCCAGGGCACTCTGCTTCTCCAGCGCCTGCTTTATATCGCTCTGGATCTGCCGCTCTGCAGCATCTCTGGCATTCGGAAGACAATTCGCCGCCACCCGAATCACATACTCGGAGGTGCTCATGGACTGAATCCCCAGAACTTTCGGATAGGCAACGACATTTGGATTCCTCTCCTCTATCCCTTTCAGAGCTTCGCCGATCAAAGCCAGCGTTCCCTCAAGACCCCGTTCAATCTTCACCGGAACATCCACAACCGCCAAAGCATTGGCCAGTGAATAATTAGTAACGTTGATAATGGTGCCATTTGGGATAATGTGTACTTCCCCAGTACTGCTAAGCAATCTTGTCGTTCTGAGACCAATCATCTCTACGGTCCCTTTGTAAGTTCCTGTCTGGATTACATCACCAACAGCGAACTGGTCCTCAAAAATAATAAAGAAGCCTGTGATTACATCCTTGACCAAACTTTGTGCTCCAAACCCGATGGCAAGTCCGACTACACCAGCCCCTGCCAATAGTGGACCCAGATTGAAATGAAACTCGGAAAGCACCAGCATAATCATGACAAAATTACAGATGAACGTAACCACATTTTTCAGTAATCCACCTACAGTTGAGAACCTGCGGCTATCCCCTAATAGTTTTCCGCGTGTCTCCCTTTCCATCGACCGGTCAATCACCTTAGAGACAACTTTAATAATAACTCGGGTCAAAATGAAGATTAAAAGAATACGCAATCCTGCAAATAATACATTCGCCCACATTTCAGCATCTGTTACCACGTTCCACACCTTATCTTTGAACTGTACTGCATTTTGCACAGCCTTGGCGGCAGTCATAGACTCCAGGATCCACCTATTCATCCAACCCCTCCTTTTCTCCGATTAATTCATATCCATCACTCTTATTTGCTCTAAAAATCCCGCGTATCTCAACATCCTGTTCCTTTACAATCTTGCGGACCTCTCCCAGTGCTCCCCGAAAGAATTGGATCGACATTGCACACCCGGCAGTAATCTCCTTCGGAGTGGGGAAGATATCAATATCGATTTCCGCATATTCAAGCAGCATTTCTGCACGCAGCGCCTGTTGCGTAGAGTCAAAAGCAATCAGCAATTCCTCATCCATGTGCAAGCCTCCTTCTGGGTTTATCGTCCTATCTCTATCGAGTGAAGTATAAAAAACATTTTTCATCCATATACTAGGATCATCAGCAGGCTCTCAAACCTGAATATCCTATGGCTTATCTGCTGGTATTTTCACATACGCTCCGTCTCAGAAAGGAAGATCCTATGAATTTTTCTTCTAAAGCTGTCTCATTGCCGGAACCGTCTTGTTTAAAAATATCACATGCTGATCCCAATATCTATTCTGCCATTACACATCGGCTGTTGTTTCATTTCTCCCGCACCCGCTCAGATACACCAATCATAATAGTCTGTGTGGGTACAGACCGCTCAACGGGCGATTCGCTCGGCCCGCTTGTCGGAACAGCATTAGCCCGCTTTCACAGCCCCTTGTTTCATCTGTATGGCACCTTAGATGAGCCTGTACACGCAGTGAATTTAGAAGAAACCCTTACCCTTATTCACGAAAAACACAAAAATCCATTTATCATCGGCATTGATGCCTGCTTGGGCCATTCCGCCAGTGTCGGATGTATTCAGGTTGTCGAAGGTCCACTAAGACCCGGAGCGGGAGTTAACAAACAACTTCCTCCTGTCGGAGATATCCACCTCACCGGAATTGTGAATGTTGGCGGATTTATGGAGTATTTTGTCCTGCAGAACACAAGATTAAGTCTAGTCATGCGGTTGTCAGACATCATCGCTTCCAGTCTCTATTCCGCTTTAAGACAATGGAACCTTCACGCTAGATCTGCTGCGACGCGAGAGCAATAACTTCCTTTTCTTCGGGTGACAGCGGATATTGCGATTCTCCGCCCTCAAGAGGCTTAGAGTAAATATATGAATTTTCACGGTTATGAAGACTAGTCAAGACAACACCACTCCGGTTGTCGTCAATGATGGCCATCGAGAAGCTCAGGTCATTCCCCCGCTCTCCAAAAGCATTGTATCGTTTCACTGCAACCTTTGACTTCATGCCTCGGAGTTTGACCTGTGCTGCCTCAATCATCGTCTTGTGCTCCCGCTGAGTTTCTTCCAGCATGTCCCCCTGGTTTCTGAGATCGATTAGTAGACTTTCCAGATCTTCCACACCATTACCGGTCATCATTGCCTCATATTTCCGCCGCATTTTACGAATCCTTGCTCCCTGAATAATCAAGACGATTGCCAGCACCATGATAATCAATGCAAACCCCATGATGAATACCGACAATTGCTCAGTAATCACTTCATTTAACTCCGACATGTACAGACCATCCTTCTGTATAAATATAAGTGTAAATATATTTCACGTATCCAATCATTTTACTACCTCTTTTTCACACATAACCATGGTATAGCAATGGGGCCAATATATGTTTGCTCGATATACTATTTTTTCTGTCCATACATTTCTGTCATTGCAATCAGCATTCTGTGAACATCCTCATCTGTTGAAGTGACACCGACGCTTACCCTTACAGCCCCACTTTTGAGTGTTGATGCAGCTTTATGAGCTAGCGGAGTACAATGCATTCCTGCTCGCACAGCAATATTATGTTTACGATCGAGGCGATGAGCGATATCCGCTGAATCCTCCCCCTCAATGACAAAGGATACTATCCCACTACGTTCTGAACCTATTCCCGGCCCGAGCAGCTTCATTCCAGGAATAACAGACAGCCCTTCCATGAGCTTCTGAGTCAGCTCCCACTCCTGAAGGTGGATGTTTTCCGGACCCAGAGACATCACCTTCGTCACTCCTGCCAGCAGTCCGGCTATCCCCACCCCGTTTTGCGTCCCTGCCTCATACCGATCCGGTCGCACGTTAGGCTGTTCGCTATTTTCGGACTGACTCCCAGTGCCTCCATGCATTAGAGGGATCAGATCCAGCTCTGGCGCTATATACAGCCCTCCGGTACCTTGTGGCCCCAGCAACCCTTTATGTCCTGGAAATGCAAGCAGATCTATATTCATTTTTTTTACATCAATAGTTAATGAACCTGCACTTTGAGCAGCATCCACCAGAAAGACTGCACCGTTGGATTTGGCAATATCTCCAATCTCACCAATAGGCAGAATACTTCCAAACAGGTTAGAGCTGTGATTGCATATCACCATTTTTGTATTTGGCTTAAAGGTCCTTTGCAATTCAAGCAAATCCACTTGTCCATCACGATCAACCTTCACATAATCAATGGAGATACCCAGGGTTTGACGCAAAAACTCCAAAGGTCTACGCACGGAGTTATGTTCCGTCATTGTTGTAATAACATGATCCCCTGGTTGAAGTGTACCCTTAATGGCCATATTTAGCCCCATTGTAGTATTGTGTGTGAAGGCAATATTTTGGGCATTGGAGACAGAAAAGAGTTCAGCTAGTTTACTCCGCGCTCTCACAAGTACACGCCCGGCTCCTATGGCTAATGAATGATTTCCACGCCCGGCATTCGCTCCGGAATTTTGCAGTGCGTCCATCATGGCCGATCCAACCTCCAGCGGTTTTGGCCACGAGGTTGCCGCATGATCCAAATAGACCAATTCCTCCATTCCCTCACCCTCCACCCTTTCATCAAAAAACATACCCCTCCATATCCGTTTCAAGGGATATCTCAGGATATGTTTTTAGCACAGATATCCATATCAGTTGCCCAATAGTTCCAATAATCTTTCCAGGTCTTGGGCACTGTAATAGTTCAATTCTATTTTTCCTTTTTCTTTACCCTGTTTGATTTTAACTGTTGTTTTGAATCTCTCACGCAACAACTCTTCAACATTATCAATATACGGATCACGCTTTACTATTTTCGCCTTAATTGCCCCAGTTGGTTTACGGTCCAAATTCTTAACAACCTCTTCCAACTCTCTAACACTCCATTGCTGTTCCACACATTGTTCAGCCAGTTGTTTAACAGTTTCCGGGTCTTTAAGTGCTACAATAGCTCTGGCATGTCCCATGGAAATTGTTCCACGTGAAACATATTCCTTAACCTCTTCCGGTAAAGAAAGCAGACGCAGGAAATTGGCGATATGCGACCTGGACTTCCCTACCTTTAAAGAGAGCTCTTCCTGGGTAAGTGCGAATTGATCCATCAGCCCTTGGTAGGCAACCGCAATCTCCATTGCATTCAAGTTTTCACGCTGTAAATTCTCAATCAGCGCAATTTCCATAACCTGTTGGTCGCTTAGACTACGGATAACTGCTGGAATAGTTGCTTTACCACAAAACTGTGATGCTCTGAATCTACGCTCGCCGGCAATGATTTCATAGCCTTTGAGAACGCTCCGAACGATAATCGGCTGTATGACTCCATGCTGTCTTATCGATTCAGCCAATTCCTGAATGGCCTCTTCATTGAAATCCTTACGCGGTTGATAAGGGTTCGCCCGTAATTGCGCTAAAGGGATCTCCACAACCTTATCATCTTCGTTGATGGATAGGGATGGTATTAATGCATCAAGGCCTTTCCCTAAACGCTTACTCATAAGAAATCACTTCCTTTGCCAACTCCAGGTATACTTCTGCACCTTTGGAGCGATTGTCATAAGTAATAATGGATTGCCCGTGTGAAGGGGCTTCACTTAGTCTCACATTACGTGGAATAATCGTTCTGTACACCTTTTCCTGGAAATACTTCTTTACTTCCTCGATAACCTGAATCCCCAGATTCGTTCGGGCATCCAGCATTGTCAAAAGCACTCCCTCAATTTTGAGATGAGGATTAAGATTTTTCTGAACCAAACGAACCGTATTCAATAGTTGGCTCAAACCCTCCAGTGCGTAATATTCACATTGAATTGGAATGATAACAGAATCAGCTGCGGTTAGTGAATTTATGGTAAGGATACCCAATGACGGAGGACAGTCGATAATAATATAGTCGTAATTCGATTTCACAGCATTTAAAGCCTTCTTCAGCTTTAGCTCTCTGGAAATAGTGGACACTAATTCAATTTCCGCACCTGCCAATTGAATAGTTGCTGGAATAATATGGAGGCCATCGATTTGTGTCTCTAATATCGTTTCTTGGGGATTCGCTTCATTAATAAGAATATCATAAATGCAATTTGCTACATCCGCTTTGTTGATGCCAACGCCGCTTGTAGTGTTTCCTTGTGGGTCGATATCAACAAGAAGCACTCTTTTTCCTAAAGTAGCCATTCCGGCACCTAAGTTTACAGAGGTTGTTGTTTTACCAACACCACCTTTTTGATTTGCTATAGCAATAATCTTGGACACTAATTTCACCTCGAATTGTTAGGAAGAATCATCTTGTAGGTCGTGAGTTGTAACGGTATTAACCGCCTGCTGAGCTATGGCATCAATTTCACGAAAAATATAAGCAAATATACAGATAACACTCACATTTTGTTTATTTGACAATACTCCGGTTCAGGTCACAGAAAAGGCGGCCAATCACCTCAGGGCCGCCTTCAGCTTGTTGAAACCATTTATCGTTTTGGAATTTGAATGACAATCTCATAATGGTCACCGCGGTCGTTTTCAGAGGTTTTAATCTCCATTCCTGAACCCGAAACCATATCTATGGATTGACGAATTGTATTAAGAGCGAGACGAACATCCTTAGTGTAGGAAACCCGTTTTGATTTTTTGGTTTGATTTACTGCTTTATAGAAGGCAATACGCGCTTCCGTTTGTTTCACATTCAACCCTTTGGAAATGATCTCACCCAGAACCTTCAGCTGCATTTCAACTGTATCAAGCGATAGCAGTGATCTTGCATGTCGCTCTGTAATTTGTCTTTCCATTAATGCTGTTTTCACTTGTTCAGGGAGATTTAGCAAGCGGATTTTGTTGGCGATGGTTGATTGACTCTTGCCAAGCCGCTGCGCTAGGCTCTCTTGAGTCAGCTGGTGAAGATCGATTAGTTTCTGGTATGCGATAGCCTCTTCAATTGAGGTCAAATTCTCACGCTGCAAATTTTCTATTAAAGCAATAGAAGCAGCCTGTGAATCATTAAACTCACGAATAATAGCCGGGATCGTTTCCATCCCCAGTTTTTTAACTGCTCGCCAGCGTCGCTCTCCTGCAATGATCTCATATTGAGAATCACGTATACGAACGACTATCGGCTGGATAACCCCATGAGTTTTGATAGTTTGACATAGCTCGTCTATCTTTTCGTCATCAAAAATCGTCCGGGGCTGATAAGGACTACTGATGACCTCATGAACCGGGATCTGTTTGACCTCTTCTCCGCTGCTCCGCTCGGTAAATCCAAAAAGCTTGGTGAATTGTTCTTTCATTCCGTTCATAACCACCTAATTTCGTTATAGTACGATCTTCTTGACCTTGCCTAGCGAAAAGCTTATCGTACAGCAAGTAGAAGCGGCTACGCCGTCCTCAAAAGAAGCGTATGCTTCCGGAGCAGCAATACTACGCATTGCTTTCAGGTATACATTTAATGAAATAACCTGAAAACTACCCCAGACTTAATCCTTCACATATTGGAGATTCTGCAGCGACTGAATCGCTTACGCATGAAAAGTCTTACTATATTATTCTATCACTTTTCAACCTATAATCCTATTCTCCAAAGAGACCTATTTTTCCTGCATTTCATGCTAATCTCGTCCCAAACAAAAAAAGCGAGCCTCTCCAGAGAGAAAAGGTTCGTTTTTTTGTTTGCTGAACGACTTAGGAAATGTTTCACGTGAAACAATCAAATTAATGGAGCTTTAGCAGGTGTTCCTGCTTTACGCGGGTATTTTGCTGGTGTCGCGCCAGTTTTGTGAATTAAAATAATATGCCGAGCTGATTCTTCAACAGGAAGACTAAATGATTCTACCTTAAGCAGTTCAGCACGCAATTCCTTAAAGCTGCGCTTAGCCTCAGTCAACTCCTCGGTAGGATCGTTGCCCTTCATCGCTGCGAAAACTCCATCTTTACGGGTAAAGGGGAGACAAAATTCATTCAACAGCGATAATCGTGCAACAGCTCGTGCCGTTACCAAATCATAAGCATCACGGTGAACAAACTGACGTGCTATATCCTCAGCCCTTCCATGAATCAATTGTACATTTTGCAATTCCAATGTATCACAGACGTGTTGGAGAAATGAAATGCGTTTGCTAAGCGAATCTACAATAGTAAGTTTTAAATGCGGAAAACAAATTTTCAGGGGAATTCCAGGGAATCCAGCACCTGAACCGATATCCGCAAGTTTATTCACATCCTCCATATTCATGTAGAAAGAAAGAGAAAGTGAATCATAAAAATGCTTCATGTACACTTGGTCACGTTCAGTTATGCCGGTAAGGTTCATTTTCTCATTCCATGAAACAAGCTCTTTGAAATAAAGTTCAAATTGCTCTAACTGCTTTGGTGTTATTGTGATTCCTTGATCTTGCAGTAAAGCAGTAAACTGGGCTGCAGTGTTATCCATAGATTATCCTTTCGCTGCTGTCACACGGTTATAATGCTCCAAGTGTACAAGGAGTATTGAAATGTCAGCCGGGGTTACACCAGAAATTCGAGATGCCTGACCAATAGAGATAGGGGCAATTTTAGTCAGCTTTTGCCGGGCTTCCATAGCCAGACCATGAATTTCATTATAGTTGATATCGTCTGGAATCCTCTTTTTCTCCATCTTTTGCAGCTTTTCTACATGCTGAAGCTGTTTTTCAATATACCCGGCATATTTGATCTGTATTTCTACCTGCTCCTTCATTTCTTCATCCAAACCTTCAGGAGAAGGTGACACCTGATCCACGAAACTGTAAGTAAGCTCCGGGCGCCGCATCAGTGTCAACAGGTTACTTCCATCAACAATAGGCGCGGATTCATATTCTGAAAGTGCAGTGTTGACATCGACAGGCTTCACCTTGGTTTCCCGAAGACGAATGATTTCACGCTCTACCCGTTCTTTTTTCTCCAGGAAAGCTTCATAACGCGGTTCAGGAATCAGACCAATATCATAACCAATTGGCGTCAAACGCAAATCCGCATTGTCATGACGAAGCAATAGACGGTATTCTGCACGTGATGTCAGCAGCCGGTAAGGCTCATTGGTTCCTTTGGTAACCAAATCGTCAATTAGAACGCCAATATATCCTTGTGAACGGTCCAGCACAACCGGATCTTTCTCTTGTACCTTGCGGGCCGCATTAATACCAGCGATAACCCCTTGTCCTGCCGCTTCCTCATAACCCGATGTCCCGTTAATCTGTCCAGCTGTGAATAGTCCAGGCAGACGTTTGGTTTCCAGTGAAGGCCAAAGCTGAGTTGGAACCATTGCATCATATTCAATCGCATAACCATTGCGCATCATTTCTACCTTTTCCATCCCAGGAATAGAACGCAGGACAGCCAATTGGACATCTTCAGGAAGACTGGTAGATAACCCTTGAACATAATATTCAGCTGTGTTCTTACCTTCAGGCTCTAGGAAGATCTGATGTTGGGATTTATCACTGAAACGCACCACCTTGTCTTCAATGGAAGGACAATATCTTGGACCTGTTCCTTCAATAATACCCGTGAACATCGGAGCCCGGTGCAGATTATCATTGATGATCTGATGGGTAACTTCGGAAGTGTAGGTCAGCCAGCAGGGCAACTGTTCATTATCAGATGATTTGGTTTCGAAGGAAAAGAACTTCGGCTTCTCATCCCCAGGCTGAATTTCAGTCTTGGAAAAATCAATCGTATCCTTATGCACCCGTGGTGGTGTGCCAGTCTTAAATCGAACAAGCTCAAATCCAAGTTCGCGCAAATTCTCGGAAAGTCTAACCGAAGGCTGCTGATTGTTCGGCCCGCTCTCATAAGTCAACTCACCCATGATCACTTTGCCGCGCAGGTAGGTTCCTGTAGTCAAAATGACTGTTTTGCTATGGTATACCGTTCCTGTCTTTGTGATGACACCGGCAACATTCCCATTTTCAACAATCAGTTCCTCCACCATCCCCTGGCGGAGGGTCAGATTTGGAGTTTTCTCCATCGTTTCCTTCATCGCGTGCTGATAGAGAAATTTGTCTGCTTGTGCACGTAGCGCATGTACTGCAGGACCCTTACCAGTGTTAAGCATGCGCAGCTGAATAAAGGTTTTATCAATATTGCGGCCCATTTCGCCGCCAAGTGCATCGATCTCACGTACAACATGCCCTTTGGCGGGCCCGCCAATGGACGGGTTGCATGGCATGAAGGCTACCATGTCCAGATTGATTGTAATCATCAGCGTGCGGCAGCCCATTCGTGCTGCGGCAAGTGCAGCCTCGCAGCCGGCATGGCCTGCGCCAATGACCACTACGTCATAGCTGCCTCCATCAAAGTTCATAGGTGTTACCTCCTAGTTTCTTCTTTTTATAGTGGATACGCTTATCAAGCGCAGTTATTTACCCAAACAAAATTGTGAGAAGATTTGATCCAAGAGCGAATCAGCAGCCGTATCTCCAATAATCTCTCCGAGCTGCTCCCACGCAAGGCGCACATCAATCTGAATCATATCTATAGGAATATGCATATCAGCAGCCTCGTAGGCATCCTGCAAGGATTTATAAGCCTTTTTGAGCAGAGCAATATGCCTTACATTGCTTACATAAGTCAGATCCCCTGATTCCAGCTTACCTTCAAAAAAGAGCTCAGAGATTGCTTCCTCCAGCTTATCTAAACCTTCCTCCTCCAGCACAGACATCGGAACAATACTCGATTCGCTAAAATAAGAGCGCAGTTTATCTTTGTCCAAACGGGAAGGTAGGTCCATTTTATTCATGATCAACAGTGCTTGTCTACCTTGGATTTGTTCCATTAATGCCAATTCATCCTCATGAAGCTCATCCGCTGAGTTCAAAACAAGCAGGATAAGATCAGCATCACTAAATGCCGCCTTGGAGCGTTCAACGCCTATTTTCTCTACAATATCCATTGTTTCGCGAATTCCAGCAGTATCAAGCAGCTTTAGCGGGATATTGTTAATCGTTACATACTCTTCTATAACATCACGCGTTGTTCCCGGAATATCGGTTACAATCGCTTTGTTGTCACGGGCAAGCGCGTTAAGCAAGGAGGACTTGCCAACATTGGGACGGCCGACGATCGCAGTCGTAATGCCCTCGCGTAATATTTTTCCTTCATTTGCCGTTTTAAGCAGTCTGTTGATGCCATCCATAACTTCTGTGCTTTTATCTTTAATAAATTCAGCAGTCAAGGATTCCACATCATGCTCAGGATAATCAATATTCACTTCAATATGAGCCAATGTTTCAATAAGTGTATGGCGGAGTGTGTGAATACGTTCAGATAAGGAACCGCTAACCTGCTTCAGCGCAACCGAAAAAGCACGGTCCGATTTCGAACGGATCAGATCGATTACCGCCTCCGCTTGGGAAAGATCAATACGTCCGCCCAAAAATGCGCGCTTGGTGAATTCCCCAGGTTCTGCAAGTCTAATATCCTGCTGCAACAGCAGATCCATGACTCTCCGAACCGAGATCACACCGCCATGGGCGCTTATTTCAACTACATCCTCAGTAGTAAATGAACGTGGTCCCTTCATCACAGTGACTAGCACTTCTTCCATTCGCTCTCCGTCATCAGGACTGATGATATGCCCGTAATGAACAGTATGCGATTCCACCTCTGTGAGAGGTGTTTTACTGCGAAACAATGGAGCCACCTGGGAAATCGCTTGGGGGCCACTAACCCGGATAATCGCTATCCCTCCTTCGCCTAATGCTGTAGATACAGCAGCGATGGTGTCACTAAGCATACTCTGTTCACCTCAATTTGTTCTACACTTCAGCTCCGGCTGAATGAATGATTTTGATCTTGTATTCGAAAAAAACAATGACCCCTTATATTGGTCAAGGAGTCATTGCGGCAATATAGTCTCTACTTCAAAGTGATAACGACGCGGCGGTTCGGTTCTTCACCCTTGCTGAGTGTGTTAACCTGCCGGTGGTCCTGTAATCTGGAGTGAATAATTTTCCGTTCTTGAGGGGACATCGGCTCCAGAACGACCTCTTTGCGGGTACGAACAACCCGTCCAGCCAAGCGGTCAGCCAGCTCTTCCAGAGTCTTCTTACGGCGTTCGCGGAAATTCTCTGCATCCAGCACAAGCCGGATAAAACTATCAGAATAACGGTTGGCAACAATATTGGCCAGATACTGCAGAGCATCAAGAGTTTGTCCTCTTCTGCCGATCAGCAGCCCCAGGTCCGGACCGGATATTTGTAGAACTGTTGATTCCTTGGCATGAATGATTTCAACTTCCACCTCAAGCCCCATGCTCTTGGCGACATCCACAATGAAATGAACGGCCTCTTGGTAAGCATCCTCTACCGGGTGTCCGGAATCTTGGCGTGGTACACCGCCGGCAGCCTCTGGTTTGCTCTCTCTTGTTGACTGATGAGGCAGTGACGGAGCACTCGCCGCTGATGCCGGTGCGGCTTCGGCAATCAAGGTCAGTTCGACCTTGGCACCCTTCGCACCGATCAATCCCAGGAATCCTCTTGACGGCTGTTCCAATACGTTGACCGTTACCCGGTCCTTGTGAACTCCAAGCTGGTTAAGGCCTCGTTCTACAGCATCTTCAATGGTTTTCCCTGTCGCGACGACTTTGCTCATTTTGACTTTTTGGCCTCCTTATTTCCTTTGCTGCTATTGCCTTTTGCAGCAGGAGTAACATCCTTGCGGGCGGAGTTATTTTTACTCTTCACCAGATTGACTTCTTTGGTGCTACCGGTGCCTGCACCAGCAGTAGCTATAGCCAATTTGGCTTTGTCATTGTTGCGGTACAAGAAATAGTTCTGAATAATGGTATACAAGTTACTGTAAAACCAATACAGCGGAAGTGCAGACGGGAAGTTGTAGGACATGATGAAAATTAGAACTGGATATACCATCATCATGAACTGCATAGGGCCCTGCTGTTGCACAGGGTTCATCTTGGTCATCATCCGGGTCTGCAGGAATGTAGTCGCTGCTGCCAATAGCGGAAGGATGAACAGATGATCGGGCTTGCCGAGCTGAAGCCACAGGAACGAGTGCTCACGCAGAGACGGGTTATAATAGATCGAATTGTAAAGCGCGATAAAGATCGGCATTTGCACAATCAGCGGCAGACAGCCGGCCATTGGGTTAACCTTGTTCTCCTGGAACAGGCGCATCGTTTCCTGTTGTACCTTTTCAGGCGTATCTTTATATTTTTTCTTAATTTTCTCGAGTTCCGGTTGAATAGCCTGCATCGCACGCGAGCTTTTTACCTGTTTCATCGTAAGCGGCAGGATAATTGTGCGGACAATAATAACCATTACAAGGACGGCTAAGCCATATTGTCCATTAAACCATTTAGCAAAGGTATCCAAGGCTGTGGCAAAATAATAAACCACATTACTCTGCCAGAAGCTTCCGTGCTTCAAATCCTCCGTAGTATGCGTCACAGTTGTTGACGACGGAGAGCACCCCGACAGAACAGCAATCATTAATACCATTACACCGAGGAGAAGAAACCATTTTCCTCGTTTAGTCTTCAATAGAGACACTTCAAAACCCCTCTCTTAAACATTCCATTGCACCGTAAATCATATCATATTTATGAATACAAATAAACAAGCCCATTCTGCCCCTATTACGCGCGTGAAGCCTTGAGCAGCTTGGCTTTGCGAAGCACATGAAGAACGCTTTTCTCCAGTTCCGCATAATCCTTGGAGAGTGCCCCTTTTCTTACGATAAACACCATATCAATACCTCCGGAAATTTCCGGTTCATGATGTCTGACAATCTCTTTGACCAGCCGTCGCATCCGATTGCGGACAACCGCGTTTCCGACCTTCTTGCTGACCGATACTCCAAGCCGGAACCGCTCCACCTCTCTTCTGCTGAACCAATACACCACGAACTGATGATTGGCAAAAGACTTCCCATGGCGGTATACGCGGCTGAAGTCGGCACGGTTTCGTAATCTTAGACTTTTGTGCACGGGAATCTCCTATTCAAAGACCGGACTCAAAGTGCTCCGGAATTTTATCTTCTAATTAGTATAGTCATCGGGGAGCCGGCATAAACAGCTCTTGTTCTGATCACTGCTTCATCTCACATCAATTATATTCGTACATTAAAAAGCCCCGCAAAGTGTAGCAACGCTGTCATAGGCGTATTCCACTGCAGAGCTGAATAATTCCATACAATGAGAAGAAACAGTTGCCCTTGTCCCTTTCTAGTGTGAGAACCGTTTCTGACGGTATATAAGGAAGTAATTAATTTAAGGATATAAAACAATACGTCCCCAACATTTAAAAAAGGACCACCGTAGTGGTCCTTAAGTGGCCTAACTTACGCACTCAAAACTTTTCTGCCTTTCAGGCGGCGGGCTGCCAGCACTTTACGGCCGTTTTTCGTGCTCATTCTTTTGCGGAAACCATGCACCTTCTTGCGTTTGCTCACATTCGGTTTGAACGTCGGTCTCATGTATTGCACCTCCCTTACAGGATCATAATTACTGTCATATAAGCAGAAACGGACTAGGCCGTCCTTGAAGTAGGGACAGTATCTACAAGTATTATCATTTTAATTTGGAGACATATCCTCACAGAAAACACCTTTATATATTAAATCACACAATCTGTACAAAAGTCAACCTCGTCTGCTTACCCTCATTCATCCTCTTTTTCATAACTTTTATCCACAATGTGTTTTCCTGAAAAGTAATCCACAGCGTTTTACAGTTATCCACCTGTTATTAAAAAATCAAAATTAATGCTCACAGCTTCGAACAACCTGTGTATAAAAAATTCGCCGGCATAGGAGATCCTGTCGAATGGTAAACAAATTATCAACAATATCTAGTGTTGTTCTTAAAAATTATACACAAGTGATTGAATTTGTGGATAAAATGGCCGCGCACATTGAAAAACAAGGGGGGTTTTGCTATGATGGTATTACTTTTGAATGTGAATAGATTTGTTTGTTCCCTATATTATCAACAAGCTGTGGATAAAGTTGTGAACAATTCAAATTTATCCATGTTTTTTTGTCTCTATATATTGCCTATTGGGGATAAGATTCAGCACCAACCCATTTTCTTCGACATTTCCACTTCATGGCTGATGCCACATTTGGAAGATTTAAAGGAGTGACAGTCTGTGGACAGCCATACTTCCGAATTATGGCAGCAAATTTTATCGATTATTCAAACCAAACTAAGCAAGCCGAGCTTTGATACCTGGTTTAAGGCCACGAAGGCGCTTACTTTTGGCCCTCAGGCTCTAATCATCTCGGCGCCTACAACCTTTGCCGTAGAATGGCTGGAAAGTCGTTATACAAAATTGGTAGGAGCTACGGTTTATGAAGTTACCGGAGAGCAAGTTGAGGTCAGATTTGTCATTGAGGAGAACAAACCGGCCGAGCCGATAGTTCAACAAATGGCTCCTTCTCCAGCGGTATCGCGTGAAGAAGCGCAGACCCATTTGCTTAATCCCAAATACACTTTTGATACGTTCGTCATCGGTTCCGGCAACCGCTTTGCACATGCTGCCTCACTGGCAGTGGCAGAAGCACCGGCCAAGGCTTACAATCCATTGTTTCTTTATGGAGGCGTAGGATTAGGGAAAACTCATTTGATGCATGCAATTGGACATTATGTGCTCGAACATAACCCGAACAATAAGGTTATCTATATCTCGTCCGAGAAATTCACCAATGAGTTCATCAATTCCATCCGTGATAACCGAGGAGAAAGCTTCCGTAACAAGTACCGAAATGTTGACATTTTGCTCATTGACGACATCCAATTCCTCGCCGGCAAGGAGTCAACGCAGGAGGAATTTTTCCATACGTTCAATGCTTTGCACGAAGAACGCAAACAAATTATTATCTCTAGCGACCGTCCCCCAAAGGAAATTCCCACATTGGAAGAACGGCTGCGCTCCCGGTTTGAATGGGGACTCATCACCGACATTCAGCCGCCGGATCTGGAGACGCGTATTGCCATTCTGCGTAAGAAAGCCAAGGCAGAGAACCTCGATATTCCGAATGAAGCAATGATGTACATTGCCAATCAGATCGATACGAATATTAGGGAACTGGAAGGTGCACTTATTCGCGTAGTCGCCTATTCTTCCCTGACCAATCAGGATGTAACAACTCATCTGGCAGCCGAAGCACTTAAGGATATTATCCCTTCGAGCCGGCCGAAGATGATCACAATTAATGATATTCAGCAAAAAGTAGGCGAATATTACAATTTACGCATGGAAGACTTCAAAGCGCGTAAACGTACCAAGGCTGTAGCTTTCCCACGGCAGATCGCCATGTATCTCTCCCGGGAGTTGACGGATTATTCGCTGCCTAAGATCGGAGAGGCATTTGGAGGACGGGACCATACAACCGTTATTCATGCCCATGAGAAGATTACACAGTCATTAAAGGTAGACCAGGAGTTGTACAAAGTGGTAAATAATCTTGCGGAGAAAATTAAAAATCCTTCATAAGAGGAACTAAGAGCCTATACACAATCTATACACATGTGGGTAGGCTTAATTTTATGCTGTTTTCGGGGTTATCCACATAAACGGAGCCCCTACTACTAATACTAATAATTAACTATAATAATTCATCTTCTAAGAGCCCCGTTTCGTAGAGGAAGAACCATCACCCATTTCCCAATTTTTCAGCTAGGAGTGAAATCATGAAAATAAGCATTCTTAAAAATGAACTCAACGAATCGATAGGTCACGTATCCAAAGCAATCTCCAGCAGAACCACCATCCCTATTCTGACCGGTATCAAGTTTGAAGTTAGCCATCAGGGAGTTACCTTGACTGCCAGCGATACGGATATCTCGATCCAATCCTTTATTCCTGCTGAAGATGATAGCCATACGATTGTAAAAGTCGAGCAGCCCGGGAGCGTTGTGCTTCCAGCCAAGTTCTTCGTTGAGATTATCAAGAAGCTTCCCTCCAAAGAAATTCACATGGAAGTCAAGGAAGGTTTTCAAACCTACATCTCTTCCGGTTCCACCGAGATTCAAATCGTAGGCCTTGATCCCGAGGAGTTCCCTGTGCTGCCTAGCATTGAGGAGAACGAGACCATCTCATTGCCTGGTGATTTGCTGAAAAATATGATCAAACAAACTGCTTTCTCCATCTCCACACAGGAGACAACTCCCATTTTGACAGGGATTCTGTGGAATCTTAGCGATAATGAATTCAAGTTCACAGCGACCGACCGCCACCGTCTGGCAACAAGAGCTGCGCATCTGGAGGGTACTGAAAGTGTCCAATTTGCTAATGTTGTCATTGCCGGTAAAACGCTGAACGAACTCAGCAAAATTATTCCGGACCAGAATATGCTGGTAGACATTGTAGTGGCTGACAACCAGGTGCTGTTCAAGATCGACAAGGTGCTGTTCTATTCGCGGATCCTGGACGGGATTTATCCGGATACTTCTAGAATTATTCCGACTGCCTACAAAACAGAACTAACTTTGGATACAAAAAAACTCAGCGAATCGATTGACCGTGCTTATTTGTTGTCCCGCGAGGAAAAAACGAATATTGTACGCATGCAGACGCTGGATAATGGTGATGTTGAAATTTCGTCCAGCTCATCGGAGCTGGGTAAAGTGCGGGAGGAGCTGGAAGTTCTTGATTTTAAAGGCGAACCGCTCAAGATCTCCTTCAACTCGAAATATATGCTGGATGTACTCAAGGTAGTTGAGAGTGAGCAGCTCGTAATTGCTTTTACCGGAATGATGAGTCCGATTATCCTCAAACCGCTGGATGAAAGCCGCAGTCTGTATGTCATTCTCCCGTATCGTACAACGAATTAATACCGCTCTCCATGCACATGTGGATAAGTGGGTGAAAGGACGAAAATCATGAAAAAAATACTTATCCACAGTGGATATATTAAACTCGACCAGTTTTTAAAACTCTCTGATTGTGTATCCACAGGCGGGATGGCCAAAGCCTTGCTTCAGGAAGGACACGTATGGGTCAACGGAGAAAAGGAAGATCGGCGTGGAAGAAAGCTGTACCCGGGTGATAAAATAGAGGTTCAGGATAACGGCGTTTTTGAAGTCGAAGGCGGCGGAATAAAAGAGTAACACTTCGGGGAGGCACAGCTTCGTGTTTGTCAAAAATATCGGTCTTCAGCATTACCGCAATTACGGGCTGCTGCGTCTGGAGAACCTTGGCGATGTAAACCTGATACTTGGTCAGAATGCCCAGGGTAAAACGAACCTGATGGAGGCCCTGTTTGTGCTGGCGATGACTAAGAGTCATCGGACCTCCAAGGACAAGGAGCTTATTTCCTTTGACGCTCCAGCAGGCTCCGCGCAGATTGTGGCCGAGGTGGAACGTAAATACGGGGATTTGAAGCTGGAACTGACCCTGACTACTGGAGGAAAAAAAGCCAGAATTAATGGATTGGAGCAACGAAAGCTGAGCGAGTTCATAGGTTCTTTGAACGTTGTCATGTTCGCTCCGGAGGATCTGGAGATTGTCAAAGGAACCCCTGGCATCCGGCGCCGGTTCCTCGATATGGAAATTGGCCAAGTGCAGCCAGGCTACCTGTTTCATCTGCAGCAATACCAGAAAGTACTGCTCCAGCGAGGCAACCTGCTGAAGCAGCTTTGGGGGAAAGAGGCTGCAGGCAAAGAGCTTTTAGAGATATGGGATGCCCAACTTGTAGAACATGGTGTTAAAATCGTCAAAAAAAGGAAACAATTCATAAAGAAGCTGCAGATATGGGCAGAAAGCATTCACCGTGGCATTACGAACGGCGGAGAAGAGCTGAAACTATTGTATGTTCCCTCTTTTGGTGAGCGTGAGATGGAAGATGAAGCTGTCTTATTAGACAATTTTATGTTAAAGTTATCACAAACGAGAGATCAGGAAATCAGACGCGGCATGACGCTGACGGGTCCCCATAGGGATGACCTGTCCTTTTTTATCAACGGAAGAGAAGCTCAGGTCTACGGTTCCCAAGGGCAGCAACGCACCGCAGCTTTATCGCTCAAGCTGGCGGAAATTGAGCTGATCCATGAGGAGATCGGAGAGTACCCTGTGCTGCTTCTTGACGATGTTTTGTCCGAACTTGATCCTTATCGTCAGACCCAGCTTATCGAAACTTTTCAAAGCAAGGTACAGACTTTTATCACCGCCACCGGGGTTGAAAGTCTGAGTGCCGATAAACTAAAAGGCGCAAGCCTATATCATGTGCATGACGGGAAAGTGGAGATCTAAAGAGCGGAGGAATACCATGTATATTCATTTGGGCGGGGAAAAGATTATTCGATCCTCAGAGTTAATTGCTATATTTGATATCTCGATTGAGAAATCTTCCAAGGTATCGAAGCAGTTCATTATTCATTCCGAGCAGGACAAAAAACTGGAACGAATCGGTGAAGAGGAAGCGAAGTCCATTGTCGTAACCAAAAATACTGTATATTACTCCCCTATCTCCTCCTCCACTCTCAAAAAACGAGCCAAAATTTTGTTGGAAATATAACGTTGTATGATGTACAAGAGATAATCTGAAAGAAGTAGGTGAAGGCATGTCAATGAATCAACCGACATATGATGAGAGCCAGATTCAGGTACTGGAAGGGCTGGAGGCAGTTCGGAAACGTCCCGGCATGTACATCGGCTCTACTAGCGCCAAAGGTCTGCATCATTTGGTCTGGGAGGTTGTCGATAATAGTATCGATGAGGCGCTGGCAGGCTATTGCGACCGGATTCAAGTGAAGATTCATGAAGATAATAGTGTTACTGTAATTGATAATGGGCGGGGTATCCCTGTCGGAGAGAATGCAAAGCTGAAGAAGTCCACGCTCGAAGTCGTTATGACTGTCCTGCATGCGGGAGGGAAATTCGGCGGTGGCGGATATAAAGTATCAGGCGGTCTGCATGGCGTAGGGATATCTGTCGTGAATGCCTTGTCCGAAAAGGTGGTTGTGAACGTTAAGCGCGACGGTCATATCTACCAGCAGGAATATAGACGCGGTGCTCCGCAATATGATATCAGGGTTATCGGTGATACCGATGAGACGGGTACGACTACAACGTTCCATCCAGATCCGGAGATTTTCACAGAAACCACTGTGTTTGAGTATTCGACCCTGCTTACCCGTGTTCGCGAATTGGCTTTTCTGAACAAAGGTATTGAGCTTTCACTGCTGGATGAAAGAACGGGAGCATCGAATGTTTTCAAATACGAGGGCGGTATCGTAGAATATGTGAAATATCTGAATGAGAAAAAAGAAGCGCTGCACGAGAACCCAATCTACGTGGAAGGCTCGCGTGATATGATTGCGGTGGAAGTTGCTCTGCAGTATAACGATTCCTACACAGAGAACATTTACTCTTTTGCCAATAATATTAATACGCATGAGGGCGGGACTCATGAATCCGGCTTCAAGAGTGCATTAACCAGAATCATCAATGACTATGCCCGTAAGACCGGAGTAATTAAGGACAGCAGCTCCAACCTTACCGGTGATGATGTGCGTGAAGGTCTAACCGCGATCATTTCCGTCAAAATTCCTGAGCCTCAATTCGAAGGCCAGACCAAGACCAAGCTGGGCAATAGTGAAGTGCGTGGTATTGTGGAATCCCTTTTTGGAGAAAAACTGCAGGAATTTTTGGAAGAGAATCCGGCAGTTTCCCGGCGTGTGTTGGAGAAATCCATGCAGGCTTCCCGTGCCCGCGAAGCAGCCCGCAAGGCCCGTGAGCTGACCCGCCGCAAGAGTGCACTTGAAGTAAGTGCCCTGCCGGGCAAGCTGGCTGACTGCTCCTCCAAGGATGCTTCTATCAGCGAGCTGTACATCGTCGAAGGGGACTCCGCCGGCGGTTCCGCCAAGCAGGGACGTGACCGGCATTTCCAGGCGATTCTACCGCTTCGCGGGAAGATCCTGAACGTTGAGAAGGCACGCCTCGACCGTATACTGTCCAATGCTGAAATTCGGGCAATTATCACGGCATTGGGAACCGGTATCAGTGATGACTTCGATTTGTCAAAGGCCCGTTACCACAAGGTTGTCATCATGACCGATGCGGACGTTGACGGAGCGCATATCAGAACCTTGCTGCTAACGTTCTTCTACCGATACATGCGAAAAATTATCGAAGCAGGCTATATTTATATCGCTCAGCCGCCACTGTTTAAGGTTGAACGTAACAAGGTCATCCGCTATGCTCAAACTGAGAAGGAGCGGGATGAGATTATTGCCAGTTTCGGCGAGAATGTTAAAGTTAACGTTCAACGCTATAAAGGTCTTGGGGAAATGAATGCGACACAGCTCTGGGATACAACTATGGACCCTGAGAGTCGTATGATGCTGCAGGTTACCATTGAGGATGCGATTCTGGCCGACGGAATCTTTGATACGCTAATGGGCGATAATGTTGAGCCGCGTCGCGAATTTATCCAGGAGCATGCTCAATCCGTAAGAAATCTGGATATCTAATATTTGTAGGCTGTTATAGTGAACCTCCGTTTTCTCTATTTGTAATAAATATGAGAATGCGGAGGTTCTTATTTTTTATCTTCTTTTTGCCAATTTGCGCCGGTAAATCAAGGAGCGGGTTCTTTTTAATCTCCCGTATGCTACTGCATAAAGGCGAATTTTACGGTAAATTGACTTATTCTGAAAGCGGCTGAACACAATAATGGATGGAAGTGTATTGACCTCCAGTAGCCAGAGATCATGATGCGGATCCATAGCCACATCAAGTCCAATCTCTTTAAGATCCGGATAAGCAGTTTCTAGCTGCGTAGCAATTTTTACTCCCAATGATTTCAACTGCTGAATGGTTGTTTTCAGTTCAAGTGGACTCATATGTTCTTTAAGCAGATGGTGGACGGAAAAAATACTGCCCCCACTATGATAATTGGTGACTACTTTTTGCGGTGCGGCTACTCTCCCCAGCATCCCCGTCGTTTCCCAAGCTCCTGACAGGTTTTTTTGCGTAAGTACCCTTAGATCAAAGGGCCGGTCCTGATGGTGTAGTAGATCAATGCCCTGCTGAATCAAATATATACGACCCTTAATCCGCAGCAATAATGCTGCATGCAGCTCTTGTAGTGAGGAAAAAGCTTCTACATCTTTTGCGTAACGAAGGATATATATTACCTTTTGTTCAACGATTATTTTGCTATTCTCCATATCATGGTTTGGAGCGCAGTCATTGCCGGGCTGATGGATACTCGGGCTTAAATGAACCGTGCGCTGTTCTGCCCTCATTACGCCGCTGCCATAGGTGCCCCGATCTGGCTTAATATATACTGTTCCATAGATCTCAAGCAGTTCAATTAACGCCTCTTGACTATATTTTCGCGTTTCGGGGATGAATATAGCCAGCTGACGGTTTTGTAGAATGACTTTTGTCTTGGACCATTTGCTGGATACCCGTTGAATCCTCATGATCTACCTCCTTCAAAGTATTACGAGCAATCAATCCCCTAGTTTATTTCATGTAGATAGGATATCCATTACTCATCTGCTCGTCGTAAAAATGGATTTCATATACATAGGGTCTGGCGCTAGGTATACTGAAATGTCAGGACAAGCCACCCAAACAGTGCTATAATATAAGGATATGGGGCTATGTCTTTTGGGACAAAAACAGGGCTATAAGGTCATTCTTCTTGTCATTACAGTCTATGTACTGAGGCCATTGGCTGAGAGGGCGTATACCCGTATCCCACTAAAAGAAAATCATTCTAGAAGATAAAAGGCTATCATGTTTAATTGTGCTACTTTTGTGAAAGTAATATAATAAAGGGTAGCGGTTTTTAACTGAAGGAGGTCCAGCAACTCATGGCTGAACAAAATAACCCGCAAGTCAAAGATCGGGACATTGGTGTGGAAATGCGCGAATCCTTTATGGATTATGCGATGAGCATCATTGTGAGCCGGGCTTTGCCGGATGTGCGGGACGGACTTAAGCCTGTCCACCGACGCATTTTGTTTGCAATGTCGGAACTTGGAATGTTTGCCGATAAACCTCATAAGAAATCTGCCAGAATCGTCGGTGAGGTAATTGGTAAATATCATCCTCACGGGGACTCTGCTGTTTATGAAACGATGGTACGTATGGCGCAGGATTTCTCAATGCGGTATATGCTCGTGGATGGTCACGGGAACTTTGGTTCTATTGACGGGGACATGGCTGCTGCAATGCGGTACACCGAAGCCCGGCTCTCCAAAATTGCCGGTGAAATGCTTCGCGATCTGAACAAAGAAACGGTTGATTTCGCGCCCAACTATGATGGTGAAGAGAATGAGCCGGTAGTATTGCCAGCCCGTTATCCGAACCTGCTTGTAAATGGGGTATCGGGTATCGCTGTTGGTATGGCTACCAATATTCCTCCTCATAATATGGGAGAGGTTATTGATGGTGTACAGGCTATGATCAAGAATCCTGATATTACACCCATGGAACTCATGGAATATATTCAAGGTCCGGATTTCCCAACGGCCGGTTATATTTTGGGCCGTGAAGGTATTCGTCAAGCTTATCGGACTGGCCGCGGATCGGTTACAATGCGAGCCAAAGCACATATTGAAGAGAATAACGGAAAAGCGCGAATCATTGTTAGTGAGCTGCCTTACCAGGTCAACAAAGCCAGATTGGTGGAGAAGATCGCTGAATTAGTTCGTGAAAAACGGATTGAAGGCATTACAGATCTGCGTGATGAGTCCGACCGCAACGGCATGCGTGTAGTTATTGAGATGAGACGTGATGTGAACCCGAGCGTTGTGCTGAACAATCTTTACAAACACACCTCGATGCAGTCTACATTTGGAATTAACATGCTTGCTATCGTTAATAACGAACCAAAGACTCTTAATCTCCGTGATGTGCTATACCACTATTTGCAGCACCAGATAGAAGTTATCCGTCGGCGGACTGTTTTTGATCTTAAGAAGGCTGAAGCACGGGCACATATCCTGGAAGGTCTTCGGATCGCGCTGGATCATCTGGATGAGGTTATTGCTTTAATCCGTGCCTCCCGTACGACGGATATTGCACGAGATGGCTTAATGAGCACATTCAGCCTCAGCGTAGAACAGGCACAAGCCATTCTTGATATGCGGATGCAGCGTTTGACCGGGTTGGAACGGGAAAAGATTGAGAACGAGTATAACGAGCTTTTGGCCAAGATCGCGGAGTACCGTGAAATTCTGGCTAATGAGCATTTGGTACTGGAGATTATCAGCAACGAGCTTCAGGAGATTCGGGATAAGTATTCTGATGACCGCCGTACGGAAATCACGGTAGGTGAAGAAAGTATCCTCGATGAGGATCTGATCCCGCGTGAAGAGGTTGTCATCACCATTACGCATACCGGCTATATCAAGCGTCTGCCTGTTAGCACCTACCGCAGCCAGAAACGCGGAGGCCGTGGTGTTATAGGGATGGATACCAAGGATCAGGACTTTGTGGAGCATCTCTTTGTAAGTAATTCCCACAATTATCTGATGTTCTTTACTGATAAAGGTAAGGTCTACCGGATCAAAGCGTATGAGATTCCTGAGCTGGGACGCACTGCCCGGGGAACACCAATCATTAACCTGATTCAGATTGAGCAGGGTGAGAAGATTAGCGCTGTCATCCAAGTAGAAGATGCCGACAGTGACAAATATCTGTTCTTTGCTACCCGTGAAGGGATCGTGAAGAAGACACCTCTTGAGGATTACAACAATATCCGTAAAGGCGGATTGATTGCGATCAATCTCCGTGAGGAGGATTCACTGATCGAGGTGAAGCTGACAGACGGTGAGCAGAACCTGATTATTGGTACGGCACGCGGGATGTCGATTACGTTCTCTGAGAACGATGTTCGTTCTATGGGACGCAGCGCAACTGGTGTTAAAGGTATTTCACTGGATGAGAATGACCAGGTCATTGGGATGGATTGTGTAGATAAGGAGCTTGAGGTACTGATTGTTACCACCAAGGGTTATGGTAAACGTACCCCTGCCCTTGACTATCGCTCCCAAACCCGTGGCGGTAAGGGGATCAAGACCATTAATCTTACTGACAAAAACGGTCCGGTAGTCGGACTGAAGGTTGTCAAAAAAGATGAGGACCTCATGATCATCACGACGAGTGGCACTCTGATCCGTACCAGCATGGATGGCATTTCTACCATGGGCCGTTATGCCCAAGGGGTCAAGCTGATTAATATCCGTGAAGATGATGCAGTGGCCACGCTCTGCAGAGCCGATAAGAATGAAGAAGATGAGTTCTCGGAACAAGAGAACGGAGAAGAGATTCTGGATGCATCAGCAGAAGGAACTGTTGAAGAAGGTCAGTCCGAAGCTGTTTCCGATAATGAAGAAGATAATCTCGAATAAATTTATCATGGAGAGCATGGGTTTCTGTTTGCAGAGACTCATGCTCTTTTTGCGTACATGGGGTTGAAATGTATATATCACTGGAATTAATTTTTAAGGAAACACCTTACTCCATCTAGTCGCTTGAGGTTATCCATACTATAATTAGGGAAGTAAAATTACTGAACATAAGTGTCACTGAAACAGAGGGGCTGAATGTATGCCAAGCATAATGGTAGGGGAAGTTAAGCCAGGTACAAAAATTATTAAGGATGTAGTCACACCTTTGGGTGGCGTTCTGTTCACCAAAGGGAAAATTATATTGCCGAGGGATATTGAAATCCTGCAGGCCTTTTTGATTCAACAAATAGAGATAGAAGGTGCTCTGGGAGAGAGCACTGCTCCTGATACAGCCAAAGCAACAAAGCAGACAACTTCGGTAAAGTCTGGTGCTGTAATCAATGAATCTCAGCTGGTCAAAAGCAATTCTCCACTTCATGATGAGTATGAGAAGATGGTAGCGCTTGTTAAGAAAAGCTATGCGTCGGCTGCAGCCGCCCCACTCCCTATATTGGAATTACGAAGTCAGTTAGAAGCTCTAATCAGCCACTTGAAGGACTATCATGTACTGAAATTTGCACCACGCGTTCATCTGGAACAGGAATATAATTATCACAATGCAGTACTCTCTGCTTTAACCTCCTATAAAATCGCCCAGTGGTGCGGATATCCACAAAAGGATTGGATGCAGTGTGCTTTTGCAGGTTTGCTGCATGATATAGGTAATGTCAAGGTAGATGCTGCCCTGCTGCAAAAGCCAACGCCGTTGACTCCTCCTGAGATAGAGGAAGTCCGCAGGCACACAACCTATGGATACCAGCTGCTGCGTAATGTTACGGCTATCAATGAAGGTGTTCGACTGGCCGCGCTGCAGCATCATGAGAAAATTGACGGGTCAGGTTATCCGCTCCATATGGAAGGCAGTCAGATCCACTTCTATGCCAAGATTGTTGCGGTTGCAGATATATTCCATGCCATGACACTTGTAAAGGCCTATAGAAGGGCACAGTCACCTTACCTTGTATTGGAGCAGCTGCTTACAGAGAGCTTTGGTAAACTTGATCCTGTCATTGTCCAAACGTTCATTCAGAAAACAACTAACCTATACAACGGTACAAGAATACGTCTTAGTGATGGTCGCCACGGTGAAATTATTTTTACAGATCGTAGTAATCCCACCCGCCCGATGGTGCAAGTGGAAAGTGCAATCGTTAATTTAATGCTGGAGCGGGAGTTGTATATCCAAGAGATTATTGCTTAAAGCTGTCAAAGCTGTTTGTCCCTAAGGCTGCTTCCCTTTTTAGCTGCTGTAACAATCGGTGGTTAAGTATGGGGCAGCCTTTTAAGATGTATCTTAAAAATAATGCTTGCAATGAAACTCTGTACATGGTATATTCTTATTCCGGCCATGAAACATCAACGCCGAGCTCGAAAAGAAGTTGAAAAAAAGAGCTTGCATTACTCGGTCGAACGTGATATATTATAAGAGTTGCTGGTGACGAGATAATCGGCGCCGACGACGAGCTTGATCTTTGAAAACTGAACAACGAGTGAGTGGGATTTCACGCAAGTGAGATCCAAAAATAGAGAATATTTTATTCTCGTCAGATGTTTCAAAATGAGCAATCGCTCTTTCTAAATACCAATTTGGAGAGTTTGATCCTGGCTCAGGACGAACGCTGGCGGCGTGCCTAATACATGCAAGTCGAGCGGAGCTTATTCTTCGGGATAAGCTTAGCGGCGGACGGGTGAGTAACACGTAGGCAACCTACCCTCTAGACTGGGATAACTACCGGAAACGGTAGCTAATACCGGATAATTCCTTCACCCTCATGGGCGTGGGATGAAAGGCGGAGCAATCTGCTACTAAAGGATGGGCCTGCGGCGCATTAGCTAGTTGGTGGGGTAACGGCCTACCAAGGCGACGATGCGTAGCCGACCTGAGAGGGTGAACGGCCACACTGGGACTGAGACACGGCCCAGACTCCTACGGGAGGCAGCAGTAGGGAATCTTCCGCAATGGGCGAAAGCCTGACGGAGCAACGCCGCGTGAGTGATGAAGGTTTTCGGATCGTAAAGCTCTGTTGCCAGGGAAGAACGTCCGGTAGAGTAACTGCTACCGGAGTGACGGTACC
>NZ_LVYY01000022.1:0-66524 GCF_001909085.1 Paenibacillus sp. P32E
CCCAGTATGTAAGACCCCTTGAAGACGACGAGGTAGATAGGTTGGAGGTGGAAGTGCAGCAATGCATGGAGCTGACCAATACTAATCGGTCGAGGGCTTATCCAAATCATAAAACGCAGATTCGTTTCGGATTCAGTTTTCAGGAATGAAGGTTCCTGAAGCATTTACGCTGTAAATGCCCGTTTGGTGGCGATAGCGGAGGGGTTCCACGCGTACCCATCCCGAACACGACCGTTAAGCCCTCCAGCGCCGATGGTACTTGGACCGAAGGGTCCTGGGAGAGTAGGACGCCGCCAAGCAGACAAGACCACTGTTGAGTTATTAACAGTGGCTTTTTTGCGTTGTGCACGGCTGTGGAAAAGCTGTGGATAATTTTCAGTAAGTCCAGAAAACTTACACACATGTGGATACAATTGCAGAGAGCGTTGTTTCCAGATTCCTGAGGTGCAAATACATAATTCTATGGATGAGTCAAGGGAAAAGCCGGATAATCCACGGTTTTTGTGGATAAAAAGTGGATTATGTGGACAAGTATATGGAAATAGTGGATAACTATTTTGCGGGATAATTAATTCAAAAAAATATGAATTAGTTCAGTTTTTTTCTGTGGATAACTTTTAGTGGGGGCCTTTTTCTCGAGATGATTAGCAACAGAGCCTTTTGCTTGTTATACTCTCATAGAGTGCATTACTAACAATGATGAGGTGAGCGGAAGTGGAAATCAGGCAATTGAAATCCGAGGAGTTTGAAGCAAGTCTAAGCTTGTCCGAATATGCTTTTAAATATAAGGTTGCGGGTGAAGAGCGGGCTGAAGAGAAGCTGAAATTTAAGCCGGAAAGAGTATGGGGGGTCTTCGAAGATGAAGTGCTTGGAGCACAATTGACATTGCTTCCGCTTCAGGTCTACATACAAGGCAGGGCCGTTCCTATGGGCGGGATAGGCGGGGTTTCTACATGGCCGGAGAACCGCAGACAGGGGCTTGTAGCCAAGCTTTTATCCCATACGCTGCAAACAATGAATGAGGCAGGTCAGACATTGTCCTTTTTACATCCGTTTTTGATTCCTTTTTACCGGAAGTTTGGCTGGGAGGTCTATTGTGAGTATAAAAAATACTCCATACCAGTGGATAAGTTTCCAAGGAAAACTGAAATTCAGGGGACTGTAAAGCGTGATTCCGCAGGTCTTGATACATTGGAGGAACTCTACAGTAGATTTGCCGCTGAATATAACGGTACTCTGCAGCGTGATGCGGACTGGTGGAAGCGGAGTGTATTGGATGATCAGATACACCACTGTGTTTTTTACTCGAAACTTGGTGAGCCAGAAGGATATGTGCTGTATAAACTAATCAATAATGAACTGATCATTGATGAATTTATTTACTTGAACGAAGTGGCGCGTCAGGGCTTGTGGACATTTCTTGCCAACCACGATTCAATGATAACTGGAGCTTCTCTCAAGCAAGTACCTTCTGATGATATTCTCCCATATTTGCTTCCGGACCCGCGCATTCCACAGGAAAATTATCCATACTTTATGGGGCGGATTGTGAATGCACAAAGGTTCGTGGAGAACTTCAACTTCCGACCCGTTAACAACCTTGAGAGTAGAACTCTGTATATTGAAGATGAGCATGCACCTTGGAACAATGGCTTGTGGTTATGGACTGTATCCGAGGACGGGGCAGCAACGTTAAGTTGCTTGGAAGGGGAAAAGGCCTCTGCTGAACTGAATTGCACCATAGGTACGCTTACTGTTCTGCTGTTAGGGTACAAGCGGCCGGGAGAACTGGCCAGATACGGGCAGCTAAAAGCAAACCCAGCAGAATTGGAATGGCTGGAAAAGGTCATCCCGCAGGCGAAAACGGCATTGTTTGATTTTTTCTAATCCTGTAATTTAAGACTCTCCCGTCTTCATAATGAAGCTGGGGGAGTTTTTTGCCAAATGAAAGTCAATCGAAATCACTATTCAAAACCTTGGTTTATTCACAATGGTTAGAATACAATTGCCCTAAAACGTAAAAAATAAAAGCAACCACTTGGAATTCAGTGAGAATGTGTTATAATATGAAAAAAGTCAAAGAAAGTCAAAGTCAACGCAGCTCGAATTCAATTTATTGAAGGAAGTAGAGACAATGGTGGCAGGCTCTTCATTAATGGCTTTTTTAGTATATCTCCGGAATGATGCTGTATTGCACTCTAAGTACTGAGGTATGAATGTAGTTTCGATTCGTGTCTCTGTTCTTGGGTTAAGTTCTATAGAGATCATTGCCGGACGGATGTACAGTCAGTTGCACTATAAGCTTTGAACACTGGAGGATGAGTGATGCGTAATATCTCTGATATTATCGAACAATATCTGAAGAATATTTTGCATGAAAGTCCCGAAGGTACGGTGGAAATTCAGCGCAATGACCTGGCGGACCAGTTCTCATGCGTGCCGTCTCAGATCAATTATGTCATTAGTACACGCTTTACTTTGGAAAAGGGTTATGTGGTTGAGAGCAAACGTGGCGGTGGTGGATACATCCGGATTCAGCGTTTTGAGCTGCCCCAGAATGTCGCCCTGTACGCACATCTCAATTCTACAATCGGAAAAGATATCGATCAAAATTCCGCCGAAGGACTGATTTATCAGCTGGAGGAGGCCCGGTTTCTAACCAAGCGTGAAGCGTGCCTATTGCGCGCTGCTGTTTCCCGGGAATGCCTGACGGTTAATCTGCCGTACCGGGATGAGATTCGTGCCAAGCTAATGAAGGCTATGCTTATCTCTTTATTGGGCAAATAATGGTCAAATCTTAAGGAGGGACACCGCTTATGCTTTGCCAGGAATGCGGGGTCAAACCGGCTACACTCCATTTCACAAAGATTGTGAACGGAGAGAAGACGGAGTTTCATATATGTGAAAGCTGCGCGCGGGAGAAAGGGGAGCTCATTCCTGGAACTTCTGGAGGATTCTCCATTCACAGTCTGCTGTCTGGTCTTCTGGATCTGGAAGGAGCAGGCAAGGGGAAAAATGCAGCTGCCCAGACCGTACAGAGTCTGAAATGTGAAAATTGCGGAATGACTTACTCCCAGTTCAGCAAGCTTGGTCGTTTTGGCTGCAGCTCCTGTTATAAATATTTTGACAGTACGCTGGACCCGCTCTTCAGACGGGTTCATGGCAGCACCGCTCATGTGGGTAAGCTGCCGAAACGTGCCGGAGCAAAGATCATGTGTAAACGCCAGATTGATGAACTGAAGCAGGAACTGCTGCATAGTATCGCACAGGAGGAATTTGAAACCGCAGCTGAGCTGAGGGATCAGATCCGCCAGCTTGAAAAAGAAATGCCACAAGAGTAAAGTCTTTGATATATAGGGGGGATACGACATGTCAAGTCTCCGGTTTACCGAACAAGCCCTTAGTGACTGGATGCGCTGCGGTGGCAGCCATTCCGAGATCGTCATCAGCAGCCGGATGCGGATCGCCCGCAACCTGGAGCATCTGCCCTTCCCTTTGCTGGCTTCGGCAGAGCAGTCGGAAGAGGTGCTGGACCAGCTCGCTCCTGTTTTCCAAGGAGAAGCAGCTGCGGATTTCGGCAACTTTCAACTCTTGAAACTGGATGAGCTGGATGAGCTGGACAAAAAGGTGCTTGTGGAAAAGCATCTCATTAGCCCTAACCTCGCTAACGAGTCACGGGGTGGCGCAGTCATCCTGAATGAGGACGAGTCGGTCAGTATTATGATCAACGAAGAAGACCATTTGCGCATTCAGTGTCTATTCCCCGGTCTACAGGTCAGAGAGGCTTGGGTAAGGGCGACAGCCATTGATGATATCTTTGAAGGCTCAGTCAATTACGCCTTTGATGATCGAAGAGGGTATTTGACCAGTTGTCCTACAAATGTGGGTACAGGGCTTCGCGCATCGGTTATGGTCCACTTGCCCGCACTTGTGATGACCCACCAGATCAACAGGATTTTATCCGCTGTCAATCAGGTAGGACTCACGGTGAGAGGGATTTATGGTGAAGGCAGTGAAGCGGTAGGGAATATCTTTCAGATCTCCAACCAGATCACGCTTGGCCAGACAGAAAGTGAAATTATCGAGAATCTCCATGGCGTAGTTACCCAGATTATTGAGCATGAGCGCAACGCGCGGGAACGGCTGTTGGTAGATTCCGCTTTGCGGATTACAGACAGAATCAAACGTTCTTACGGGATTTTGTCGTACGCGGCGGTGATGGAGCTAAAAGAGTCTGCACAACGGCTCTCCGATCTAAGGCTTGGAGTTGATCTTGGTATTTTGGAAGGACCGTCGATTTCAGTCCTCAACGAGCTGAATGTAAAGACACAGCCGGGTTTTCTGCAAAAAATGTTCGGCGACGAGCTTACAGCCACCGAACTCGATATGTACCGGGCGAAGCTGCTCCGGGAGACACTGGGATCACAACATTAATTATAGATATTTATTATCCGTGGAGGTGCAGGGGATATGATGTTTGGAAGATTTACGGAACGCGCACAAAAGGTGCTTGCGCTGGCGCAGGAAGAAGCCGTTCGTTTGGGACACAATAACATTGGGACAGAACATATTTTGCTCGGCCTGATTCGTGAAGGAGACGGCATTGCCGCTAAGGCTTTGATCGGTTTGGGTCTGGGTCTTGAAAAAATTCAGGACGAAGTGGAAACACTGATCGGTCGGGGACAAGAGCAGCCTACAAACATTGCTTATACTCCTCGTGCCAAAAAGGTTATCGAGCTGTCGATGGATGAAGCTCGTAAGCTGGGCCACACTTATGTCGGAACAGAGCATATCCTGCTCGGGCTTATCCGCGAAGGCGAGGGTGTAGCCGCCCGTGTACTCAATAACCTTGGAATCAGCCTGAATAAGGCCCGTCAGCAGGTTCTGCAGCTTCTGGGCAGCAGTGAAGCTACTTCGAGCCATAGCGGTGCTCCAGCCAATGTCAGCACGCCTACGCTGGATGGTCTGGCCCGCGATCTGACCGCTTATGCCAAAGACGGCAATCTGGATCCTGTCATTGGCCGCAGCAAGGAAATTGAGCGCGTGATTCAAGTGCTTAGCCGCCGCACCAAAAATAATCCGGTCCTGATCGGTGAACCTGGGGTAGGTAAAACAGCAATTGCCGAAGGTTTGGCGCAAAAGATCATCAACAATGAAATTCCGGAGACCCTGCGTGACAAGCGCGTAATGACTCTGGATATGGGTTCAGTAGTTGCCGGTACGAAATACCGCGGTGAGTTCGAAGACCGCCTCAAAAAAATTATGGATGAAATTCGTCAAGCGGGTAACATTGTACTCTTTATCGATGAGCTGCATACCCTGATTGGTGCTGGAGGTGCGGAAGGTGCGATTGATGCTTCGAACATCCTGAAGCCTGCTCTAGCCCGTGGAGAACTGCAGTGCATTGGTGCCACCACACTGGACGAATACCGCAAATATATCGAGAAAGACGCAGCTCTTGAGCGCCGGTTCCAGCCTATTACAGTGGATCAGCCGTCTCCGGAAGAAGCTGTCCAAATTCTATACGGTCTTCGTGACCGCTATGAGGCCCATCACCGGGTGAAGATCACAGATGAAGCTATCGTGGAAGCTGTGAAGCTGTCAGACCGTTACATTCCGGATCGTTTCCTGCCGGATAAAGCGATTGACCTGATTGATGAAGCAGGCTCCAAGGTAAGACTCAACTCTTACACGATCCCGCCAAATCTCAAGGAACTTGAAATGCGTCTGGATGATATCCGCAAGGAGAAGGATTCTGCTGTACAGAGCCAAGAGTTCGAAAAGGCTGCTGCACTGCGTGATACAGAGCAAAAAATCCGTGAGGAATTGGATACCACCAAGAACCAGTGGAAAGAAAAACAAGGCCGGACTGATTCTCAGGTTACACCAGAGGATATTGCTCAGGTGGTAGCCAGCTGGACAGGTATCCCTGTCAGCAAGCTGAAGGAAGAAGAGACTGACCGTCTGCTCAACATGGAGGCTCTGCTCCATGAACGTGTCATTGGTCAGGATGAAGCCGTGAAGGCAGTCAGCCGGGCACTCCGCCGGGCGCGTGCAGGCCTCAAAGACCCAAAACGTCCAATGGGTTCGTTTATCTTCCTGGGACCAACAGGGGTTGGTAAAACCGAGCTGGCGCGTGCACTTGCTGAAGCCATGTTCGGTGACGAGAACGCGGTAATCCGTATCGACATGTCAGAGTATATGGAGAAGCATTCCACTTCCCGTTTGGTCGGAGCGCCTCCAGGGTATGTGGGCTACGAAGAAGGCGGGCAATTGACCGAGAAGGTTCGCCGCAAACCATATTCTGTTGTGCTTTTGGACGAAATTGAAAAAGCTCATCCGGAAGTATTCAACATTCTGCTGCAGGTGCTGGAAGACGGCCGCCTGACCGATTCGAAAGGTCGTGTCGTCGATTTCCGCAACACACTGATCATCCTCACCTCCAATGTCGGAGCGCAGGCGATCAAGAAGAACTCGACACTTGGCTTTACGGCTGTACAGGATGCCGGAGCGGATTACACCAACATGAAGGGTAAAGTTATGGAAGAGCTGAAGAAGAGCTTCCGCCCTGAGTTCCTGAACCGTATTGACGAAATCATCGTCTTCCACTCCCTGGATGAAAAACACATTGCCGAAATTGTTACGCTTATGTCCGAGGAATTGCGCAAGCGGCTGCGTGAGTATGATGTGGACTTTGTGCTCACAGATGGAGCTAAAGCATTCCTGGCCAAAGAGGGATATGATCCAGCCTTCGGTGCGCGTCCGCTACGTCGGGCGATTCAGAAGCACATCGAAGACCGTCTCTCCGAGGAACTGCTGAAGGGCAACATTCAAAAAGGGGATTCCCTTAACATTGATGAAGTTAATGGTGAACTTATAGTAACAAAAGTGGAAACTCCGATTGCTGTTACACAGGAAAATGAGGTTGGAACAGAATAACCTTTACTTGGTTGAAACAAAGCTTCCGCTTCTCCGTATGGAGAAGTGGGGGCTTTTTTGCGTAAAGGTACCTCGATGTTTAATTAAGCAATCATTCAGGCAGGTTAATGAAGTAGGATTCAAAAGTAGATCTTAAGTGACCTTCCGTTCAGTGTGCAGAAATGGTAAACTTTGAGTAAGAGAAATTTATCCGCAATTTTAGCAAGTTCGGACGGATAGGAGAGCACATGGCAAAACCAAAAACTAAATTTTTTTGTACCGAATGCGGCTATGAATCGCCAAAATGGTTCGGGAAATGTCCCGGCTGCCAGGCTTGGAACTCCATGGTGGAAGAGACAGAAATTGTAGTCAAAACACAAGGCATGAATGCACCGATTTTTCAAAGTAAAGAAAAGGCGCAATCGATCATAAATATAGAAAGTGACAAAGAGCCGCGTATCCTGACAGGCATTGGAGAGCTTAACCGTGTGCTGGGGGGAGGGATTGTTCCCGGCTCTCTGGTACTGGTAGGTGGAGATCCGGGGATTGGTAAGTCGACGCTCCTGCTGCAGACTTCGCATGCGCTGACAACCCAGGGATTACGGGTGCTGTACATTTCAGGAGAAGAATCGGTCCGGCAAACAAAGCTTCGTGCGGATCGCCTTGGGGCGCTTTCTGCAGAGCTTTATGTGCTGTGTGAGACTAATATGGAGAGCATTGAAGAAGCGATTGAGCAGATTCAGCCCCAGTTCCTGGTCATTGACTCTATTCAGACTGTATTTATGCCTGAGGTAACAAGCGCACCCGGCAGTGTGACACAGGTTCGGGAATGTACGACAAGATTCATGCGGATCGCCAAAATTCGCGGGATTGCTACGGTCCTTGTAGGACATGTAACGAAAGAAGGGGCAATTGCAGGGCCACGCATGCTGGAGCATATGGTCGATTGTGTTCTCTATTTTGAAGGGGAGCGTCATCATACGTACCGTTTGCTGCGTGCAGTCAAGAACCGGTTTGGATCCACAAATGAGATCGGGATTTTTGAAATGGGAGAAATCGGGCTTACGGAAGTGGAGAATCCTTCTGAGCTGTTCTTGTCGGAGCGTCCGCTCGGAGTTGCTGGGTCAGCGGTTGTAGCCAGCATGGAGGGAACCCGGCCTGTGCTTGTTGAGCTTCAGGCACTTGTAGCAGCTACCCACTTCCCTTCTCCACGGCGGATGTGTACAGGTATGGACCATCAACGGATGGCTCTGATCATTGCCGTTCTGGAGAAGCGGATGGGGATGTTTTTGCAAAACCAGGATGCTTACTTGAATGTGGCTGGTGGGGTAAAGTTGGATGAGCCGGCTATTGATTTGGCAGTTGCCATTAGTATCGCCTCCAGCTTCCGGGATATTTCAACTAAGCCTTATGATGTTTTTTTTGGTGAAGTTGGACTTACGGGAGAAGTAAGAGGGGTCTCACGTGCGGAAACGCGTGTGAAAGAGGCAGCCAAGCTTGGGTTCCGGAGAGTCATTATGCCCGAGAAAAGCATGAAAGGCTGGAAGCATCCGCAGGATATCCAGATTATTGGCGTCAGCACCGTAGCAGATGCACTAGCGGTCGCGTTAGATTAGGGGGCACAGAATGACAAAGGAATTAGAAAATATGAACGATCTGCTCAGAATGGCGGCACCGGGAACACCTTTCCGGGAAGGGCTGGAAAATGTGCTGCGGGCAAAGACAGGAGCGCTCATTGTTGTCGGATATAGCCCTGAAGTGATGGAAGTTGTCGATGGCGGCTTTTCGATCAACTGTGATTTTTCACCCAATTACTTGTATGAGCTGGCCAAAATGGACGGTGCGATTATTTTAAGCGAGGATTTGAAACGGATTTTGTACGCAAATACGCAACTGATTCCAGATTCCTCCATCTCCTCAATCGAGACAGGAATCCGGCACCGTACAGCAGAGCGTGTTGCCAAGCAAACCGGCAAGCTGGTGGTTTCCATTTCCCAACGCCGCAATATAATCACACTGTACCAAGGCTCCATCCGGTATGCGCTCAAAGAAATCGGTTCGATCCTGGCCAAGGCCAATCAGGCGATCCAAACTCTGGAGAAGTACAGAGCAGTGCTAACACAGAGTTTGACCAATCTGTCTGCTTCCGAGTATGAAGGGATTGTCACTGTCGCTGAGGTGGTTGGAGTTATCCAACGCGTGGAGATGGTGCTTCGGATCAAGATGGAAATCAAACGCTATATCAACGAGCTCGGCAATGAAGGACGGCTGATCAGCATGCAAATGGAAGAACTGGTTGGAAATACAGAGGAAGAAGCATGGCTTCTGTACAGAGACTATGCAAGAGAGGAACAGGAGGACAAAATCCGCGAAATCATCTCCGGACTCAAGCGAACCAGCGACGACGATCTGATGGATGACAACCATATTGCCCGATTGCTGGGATATTCGTCTACGGCGATTGCTTCGGAGGAAGTGGTAACGCCGCGGGGCTACCGCTTGCTGAACAAAATCCCAAGACTGCCTAATGTGATCATACACAATCTGGTGGAAAGGTTTGAAATGCTGCCTAACCTGATGACGGCGAGCATTGCAGAATTGGATGAGGTGGACGGTATCGGCGAAGTGCGCGCCCGTAATATTCAGGACGGACTCAAACGGCTGCAGAAACAAGTTCTTATTGACAGGCAAATGTAAATAACATACAATCACGTAATATTGGAGACGTTGTTGCTCAATAGTAGGAAAATAGAGGTGAAGAAATGATACAAAAATCAATTCCGAGTTTGTTTACCATCGGTAACTTAATGCTTGGAATGTTTGGTATCATGATGGCGTTTGACGGTAAACTGAGCATGGCCGCTATCATGGTGATTATCGCTATGTTGTTAGACGGGTTGGATGGTCGTGTTGCACGGGCGCTGAAATGCGAAAGTGAATTTGGCAAGGAGCTGGACTCATTATCCGATGTCGTTTCCTTTGGAGTTGCGCCGGCGCTGATCATGTACATCACTAGCCTGCAGGATTTGAATTCTGCATTAGGCTGGACCGTAACGGCGATTTTCCCGGTATTCGGTGCGCTTCGTTTGGCCCGTTTTAATGTCCGTCCCGGTATCCCTGGATATTTTGTCGGGTTGCCGATTCCGGCTGCGGGAGGGGTGCTGGCTACACTAGCGCTTTTTCATAAGGATGTATCGGCCCCATTTATGATTGTAGTTACGCTGCTGCTGTCTTATCTTATGGTCAGCACGGTTAAATATCCGAATTTTAAAAAAGTGGGCCTGCCCAAAAAGGCGGTTGTTGGCGCCCCTGTTGTGATTGTTATAGCTGTTGCGGTTGCCGTGATTTTTCCCGAGCAAATCGCCAAGCTAATCTTTGTACTTCTTGCATTGTATGCATTGTATGGTTTTAAACAAAATATCGACCGGCTGACGGCTCGTCGCCGTCACCGTCGTAGACGGCGTTCAGAAGATAAAATATATCACTCCAAAAATGGATAATAAGTTGCTGCGGGACTAACATGCCCAAGAGAACTATAGGATTTTAATAATTATATATGTAAGGAAAAGAGGCTTTGCCATTCCCTGGAATCAGTGGATGGCGAAGCCTTTTTGCCGATCTGGCGGATGGAAAGAGCGCTTCAGGCTATTCAGGAGAAGTTAAACAATCCCAGAGTAGCACATTTCTGTGACTCCTTTTCTACAACCTCGTCCATATTAATGTTAAGCAAATTGCAGAGAGCAGACATATAGAACAGCTCACGGCCCAGCTCCGACGCAACCACCTCACGGCAGTTCTCGCACAGTTCGCCTTCAAGATGGGTTCCTGCAAGCTCCTTGGCTTGTTCAAGCCCTAGACCAGGCTCAAATATCTGTTTCTTTGCGTGCAGCTGAATACAGCCGCATTCGGTAATGGCTTTGACGACTGCACGATTGACGGAAGCGCTGCTCTGCCCGTTCTTGGACATTACATCCAGAAGACTACGGTGACGGAGCAGCAGTTCGGAGACTTGATCCTGGAAGGCCTGTAAACTTGGTGCGCTCATTTTCCATTCACCCCTGGGTTCGTAATTGAGTTCATTATATGTCAGTCCTTCCCCTGTTTTCAACCAGTATTAGAAGTTTACGGTTGCCTTTGCAGCAACGATATTGTTCAGTGTCAGAAAAAATAACGTTCCCCCGGATTACCGTCCTAAAAATTGGAACATACTGGTGATGTATAGATCATTTTAGGATGAATAATAAGGAGGTGCCAGAGGTAATGTGGAAAAAAATGATTTTGATGCTTGCCGCACTTTGCGGAGCCTGGTCAGGGTATACATTATACCATGCGGCAGAAAGAGGATTCCCGGAGGGAATGGGAAAACTGGGGAATAGCTTGCCTGTGCAGGGAAGCATTTTGTTTGCAGTGCTGGGAGCCATTATTTTTTTGTTTGCGGGGACTTTATGCGCGGAATGGGGAGGTTCTAAACTGCGGGAGGCGGTATTGTATTGTTCGCGCATCCCCATGAATGAATTGGCTGCAGGCGCTGCTGGGCTTACGGGAGGCCTTCTCTTGTCCCTGCTGCTATATCCTGCCATGGTTTGGCTTGGAAAGGCAGGAGAGCTGCTGCAGGTCGCTGCAACGCTTACGTTTGGGTACATGGGTCTCCGGGTCGGGCTGGAAAAGAAAGAAGAGTTGGCCTCTCTATGGACAATCGGGCGCTGGGGACAGGCTGCAGAACCGGAAGGCCGCGGCTTGGAAGAGCATAAGATTCTGGATACAAGTGTCATTATAGACGGACGGATCGCGGATATCTGCAAGACGGGTTTCATTGAAGGAACCATCGTAATCCCGGAATTTGTTCTGGAGGAGCTTCAGCATATTGCCGATTCATCGGATCTGCTGAAACGCAACCGCGGACGTCGCGGATTGGATATCCTCAACAAAATCCAAAAAGAGCTGGATGTGAAGGTGCTGATCTACGAAGGTGATTTTGAAGAAATCTCCGAAGTGGACAGTAAACTGGTCAAACTGGCTAAAGTGCTGCGGGGCAAGGTAGTAACCAATGACTTTAACCTTAACAAGGTGTGTGAGCTGCAAGGCGTGTCGGTTCTCAATATCAATGATCTGGCCAATGCGGTGAAGCCGGTGGTCCTGCCTGGTGAAGAGATCATAGTCCAGGTTATTAAAGATGGCAAGGAGCATGGACAAGGGGTTGCCTATCTTGATGACGGAACAATGATTGTGGTCGAGGGCGGCCGCGAATACATCGGTACAACGATGGAGGTTCTGGTAACTAGTGTGCTGCAGACTTCGGCGGGACGCATGATCTTTGCCAAGCCGAAGCTGATGGAAAAAGCGCAATAAACGGTTTCAGAGCAGTGAAAGCTTCTCCAATGGGTTGGAAATAGCCGCCAAACACGTTATGATGGGGGTATACGTGAAGGGCAGGAGAAGGGCAGAATGTCAAACAGTGTAGGTGCCGTGATTGTCGCGGCGGGCAGAGGAACAAGAATGGGGACTGCGGAGAGCAAGCAATATTTGCTGCTGCAGGGGAAACCGATTATCGTTCATACCCTGGAGGTGTTTCAACGGCATCCGCTCATCTCTGAAATCGTACTGGTTACGGGCCAAGAGGATGTGGATCGCTGCCGGGAGTGGGTAAAGGCCTACAAGCTTGACAAAGTGTCATCTGTAGTGACAGGAGGCTCCGAACGCCAGCATTCTGTTCATTTGGGTCTGAGAAAACTGGGGACCACCTGGGTAATGGTTCATGACGGTGTCCGTCCATTTGTGCAGGAGGAAGAAATTACTGCCTGTTACGAGTATGCCAAAGAGATCGGTGCCTCAGTGCTTGCTGTACCCGTAAAAGATACGATCAAGCAGGTGGACGGGGAGGGCAAAGTGCTGTCCACACCCGATCGGCGAAGTCTGTGGGCGATTCAGACCCCGCAGACTTTTCGTCTGTCCGAACTGATTATGGCGTATGAGTCGGCAGAGCGGGACGGATTTCTCGGCACCGATGATTCGAGTCTCGCGGAGCGCAGCGGTATTCCGGTTGCCGTAGTGGAAGGAAGCTACGCAAACATTAAGATCACCACACCGGAGGATCTGGATTTCGCTGAATTTACACAAAGAAACAGGGGAGAGGTACAAACATGATTGCTGTAGGACAAGGTTTTGATGTACACCAGCTGGTGGAAGGCAGGCCGTGCATTATTGGCGGTGTCACTATTCCTTATGAAAAGGGACTGCTTGGGCACTCTGACGCTGATGTGCTGCTGCATGCAGTGAGCGACGCTATTCTGGGAGCCTTGGGACTTGGCGATATCGGCAGACATTTTCCCGATACGGACCCGGCCTTTAAGGATGCGGATAGTCTGAAGCTGCTGGAGCATGTATGGGCGCTTGCCCGTGAACGCGGTTATAAGCTTGGGAATATTGATTCTACTATTATTGCCCAAAAGCCTAAGATGGCACCTTATATCCCGCAAATGATTGAGGTTATCGCTAAGGCACTGGGAGCTGAGACATCCAAGGTGAATGTCAAAGCAACCACTACCGAACAGCTTGGCTTTACCGGGCGTGGAGAAGGGATTGCAGCACAATCTATTGTCTGTCTGCTCCAAGATGTGATATCATCTTGAGATGGCTGTTTGCAGCCTAATTTTAACCATTATGAAGCGGAGGGAATGACATGACGGGTCAAGTCCGGGTGCGTTACGCACCAAGCCCTACGGGACATTTACATATCGGAAATGCCAGAACGGCGTTATTCAATTATTTGTTCGCCCGTAATCTGGGCGGCAAATTCATTATCCGGATCGAAGATACGGACGTAAAGCGTAATATTGCTGAAGGGGAAGAAAGCCAGCTCAAATATTTGAAATGGCTGGGAATGGATTGGGATGAGAGTGTCGATGTCGGCGGTGAATATGGTCCTTATCGCCAAACAGAACGTTTGGATCTGTACCGCATATACTGGCAGGACCTGCTGGACCGTGGTCTTGCATACCGCTGCTACTGCACAGAAGAAGAGCTGGAAGCGGAACGTGAAGAGCAGACCGCTAGAGGCGAGACTCCACGTTATTCAGGCAAACACCGGAATTTGACTGTAGAGCAGCGCCAGGCCTATGAAGCAGAAGGACGTATAGCAAGTATCCGCTTCCGTGTGCCTGAAGAACGCACTTATACCTTTGAAGATATCGTTAAGGGCAGCATTTCTATTAATACCAAGGAAATGGGCGACTTTGTTATTGTGAAGAAGGATGGAATACCAACCTATAACTTCGCTGTGGCTGTGGATGATCATCTGATGGAAATCACTCATGTATTACGCGGGGAAGACCATATCTCGAATACACCGCGTCAATTGATGATTTATGAAGCCCTGGGCTGGGAAGCGCCGCTGTTTGGACACATGACCCTGATTGTCGGTGATGACCACAAGAAGCTGAGCAAACGCAACGAATCCATTATTCAGTTCATTGAGCAGTACGATCAGCTGGGCTATTTACCTGAGGCACTGTTCAATTTTATCGCAATGCTCGGTTGGTCACCGGAGGGCGAAGAGGAGATTTTCAGCAAAGATGAGCTGATCTCCATCTTCACGGCAAACCGTCTATCCAAGAGTCCAGCCGTATTCGATACCAACAAACTGTCGCATTTGAATAACCACTACATCAAGCACGCGGATCCAAAGCGTATCGCGGCTCTGGCTATTCCACATTTGCAAAAAGCCGGAAGATTGCCGGAAACGCTTGGTGAGGAACAGCAGGCCTGGGCGGAAAGTCTGGTTGCTCTGTATCAAGAGCAGATGACTTCTGCATCGAACATCGTGGAGCTGTCCGAGCTGTTTTTCCGCAGTCATGTGGAGCTTGAAACAGAAGCTGCCCAGATTCTGGCCGAAAGCCAGGTTCCTGAAGTCTTGTCCGCTTTCCTGAATAAGGTGGAAGCTACTGACGACTTTACTGCCAGCAACATGGCCGTCCTGATTAAAGAAGTACAGAAAGAGACGGGACATAAAGGCAAAGCGCTGTTCATGCCGATCCGTGTCGCTTTAACCGGACAAACACATGGGCGTGATTTGAATATAACGATAGTTCTGCTGGGCCGTAGCCGGGTCATCGAACGTCTGAAATCGCAGATCAAAGGGGCTTAAGAAGGAATAACCGGAAGATGAACCCCTTGTCAGTCCGTTGTCTTTTAGCTAAGATAGAAGTATATGATAATAGCTGGGATCAGGAAAAGTATGCGTACAAGGGCAATTACCAGAGAGAATAACCGCTAAGGGATTTTCCCTTTGCAGGCTGGGAGTTATTCATTTGTCTGCCGCTGAATATGCGCCTGTGAGCTGCTCGGTTGAGCGTTCCTGCAATGGGATGTTAGACCGCGCCGGGAACGTTGCCGTTACAGACGCCAAGAGGGACAATAGCAATTACTGGCTTTGAAATGTGAATCCGGTGAATCATGCGAAGTCCAAGCAGAGTGGGACCACGGTTAAACGTCTCTGCAGCTTTATGCTGCAGGGGCGTTTTTTGTTGAAATTTATGAATAGAGAGAGAATGTGGGTTGTAGACAATACCTTCCTTATGCGTACCTGTAAACAGGAGGCGGGGAAGTCAAAGAAGAGGGGAACCGTGATGTTTAAGCATATCAAGTCGGACATTCGGGCAGTATTCGACAACGATCCCGCAGCCCGCAGCTGGTTTGAGGTTGTCTTCACCTACGCCGGACTTCATGCCATTTGGGCACACCGGGTAGCCCACTCTTTATATAAACGGCGCTGGTTTACTCTTGCACGCGTCGTTTCCCAGATCAGCAGATTTATGACCGGTGTTGAAATCCATCCAGGGGCAACGATCGGTAACCGCCTGTTTATTGACCATGGAATGGGTATTGTGATCGGAGAAACCTGCGAAATCGGGGATGATGTGATTATCTATCAGGGAGTTACTCTCGGGGGAACGGGTAAAGAAAAAGGGAAACGTCATCCGACCGTAGGCAACAATGTTGTGATTGGCTCCGGCGCGAAAGTACTGGGATCGTTCCGGATCGGCGATAATTGCAATATCGGTTCCAATTCGGTTGTTCTCCGTGAAGTGCCAAGCAACAGTACAGTTGTGGGTAATCCTGGACGGGTGGTCAAACGAAATGGAGAACGGGTATCTGACAGGCTCAACCACACCCAAATGCCGGATCCACTGATCGATTCCCTGCGTTTTTTACAGAAAGAGATCGAAGAGATCAGAGAAAAGCTAGGTACAGAGGACAAACAGAAACAAGAGCAGCGCCGCATAGAAAGCCAGCAGTATATCGGTGATTATGAAATTTAAGCATACCGGAATTCGGTAGAATCCGGGGTCAAACAGAAAGGATTGGGAACAAACATGGCATTGCAAATCTACAACACAATGACGCGCAGCAAGGAACAATTTGTCCCGCAGGAATCAGGCAGGGTGAAGATGTACGTATGCGGTCCAACCGTCTACGGCTATATGCATATCGGAAATGCCAGACCCGTAATTGTTTTTGATACGGTCCGGAACTATCTGGAACAGATAGGGTATGAAGTCAATTATGTGACCAACTTCACAGATGTCGACGACAAGCTGATTCGCAAGGCCGAGGAGATGAACACTACAGTAGCTGAGGTTGCGGAAATCTTTATCAATGCCTATTGGGAGGATCTTGCAGGGCTTAGTGTAAAACCAGCGACTATGAATCCCCGGGTCACGCAGAGCATGGAGTTGATCATTGAGTTCATTAAGGAGCTCGAAGAGAAGGGCTATGCCTATGAAAATGGCGGTGACGTCTATTACCGTACATCCAAATTTACCAATTACGGCAAGCTGTCCCGCCAGAACTTGGAGGAACTGCACTTCGGTATTCGGGTGGAAGTAGACTCGCGTAAAGAAAAACCCGAGGATTTTGTCCTCTGGAAAGCAGCCAAGCCAGGAGAAATCCATTGGAGCAGCCCATGGGGAGACGGACGTCCTGGTTGGCATATCGAATGCTCGGCCATGGCCCGTGAGTTTCTTGGCGACACGATTGATATTCATGGCGGCGGACAGGATCTGCAGTTCCCGCACCATGAGTGCGAATGCGCTCAGACAGAGGCGTTGAGTGGCAAGCCGCTCTCTAACTACTGGATGCACAACGGGTTCATTAACATCGGTGATGAAAAAATGTCGAAATCGCTCGGCAACGGTTTGCTGGTGAAGGATATCCGCCAGCGCTTCAAGGCAGGGACGATCCGTTATTTCATGCTTTCAACCCATTACCGCAATCCGCTGAATTTTACTGAAGAATCCATGCTGTCCGCAGAAAAAAGCGCTGAGCGTATCGCACTTGCGGAGAGTAATGTGAAGCACCGGCTTGAGCTTGATCCAGAAGGGGCCCAAGGCCAGGCAAGCGAGCAGATGACAGAACGGTTGGCTGCCATTGTAGGCAATTTCCATGCCAAGATGCAGGATGACTTTAACACTCCTGATGCCATTACTGCTATGTTTGACTGGGTAAGTCTTGCGAACAATACGCTTGCAAATTCAGAAGCGTTGTCTGCGGACTTCGCTGCGCTGCTGCAAGCTTTTGCCGAAATGAATGGTGTGCTGCGCCTGACCCCGGAGATTGAGGAAGAGGTCGCTGGAGAAGAAGTAGAAAGACTGATCGCTGAACGTGCCGAAGCACGAAAGAACAAGAACTGGGGACGCTCCGATGAGATCCGTGATGAGCTGAATGCAATGGGCATTCTGCTTGAGGATACTCCACAAGGAATGCGGTGGCGGCGGAAATGAGCGGACCATTTAATCTGGAGAGTGCCTGGTTTCCCTATGAGCCCTCCAAGCCGGTCCGACTCCTCTCTCCGCTGGTTCTGGCGTATGCTGGTGATGCTATCTATGAAGTGGCGGTTCGCCAGTATTTGATCTCGCTGCCGAATCTGCGTCCGAACCATTTGCATCGTACTGCGACCGGACTGGTCTCGGCCAAAGCGCAGAGCACAATCCTTACTTATCTGGAGCCGATGCTTACAGATGAAGAGAAGGATGTTGCCCGGCAAGGACGGAATGCCAAATCCGGAACCATTCCCAAAAATGCAGATGTGTTGGAATACCGGCATGCTACTGCCTTTGAGTGCCTAATCGGTCATTTGTATTACACAGGCCAGCAAGCCCGAATCCAAGAACTCGTTGACAGCAGTATACAGTATATGATGAACCGGCCTAAGTAAGGCTATAAGGGTATAGATATTAGAACAGGAGGCATGAACATGGAAGAATTAAGAACAGAAGAGGAAATATTGGCGGGCAAGCATTCAGTGCTTGAAGCGCTTCGTGCCGGTCGTACACTCAATAAGATATGGATCGCCGAAACAGCGCAAAAGCACTTAACAGCACCTATTATTGCTGAAGCGCGTAAAGCGGGAATAGTGATCCAACATGTGGATAAAAGAAAGCTGGACCAGCTTGCACCTGGAGTACAGCACCAAGGGGTAGTAGCACAAGCGGCACCCTTTGCCTATGCAGAGGTTGCGGATATTTTGGCAGCGGCAGAAGCTAAGGGAGAACCGCCGTTTCTGATTCTGCTTGATGAAATTGAGGATCCGCATAATCTGGGCTCCATCCTAAGAACAGCCGACTGCACCGGTGTGCACGGAGTTATTGTGCCAAAACGGCGGTCTGCACAAATCACGGCGACGGTGTCCAAAACTTCTGCAGGAGCTGTTGAATATGTACCAGTCGCACGCGTAACCAACCTCGGACAGACCATTGACCGCCTCAAGGAGCTTGGGGTCTGGGTGGTTGGAACCGATGTGGATACGGATCAGAATCTGTATGCTTCTGATATATTTACAGGTCCGGTAGCCGTGGTAATCGGGAATGAGAATAAAGGAATGGGCCGCCTGATCCGGGAGAAATGCGATGTGCTGCTGAAGTTGCCGATGGCCGGGAAGATCAATTCGCTAAATGCTTCAGTTGCCGCAGGCGTTATTATGTACGAGGTGCTTCGCCGCCGGCATCAGCAAGGATAGATATGGCCGACTGGCGCGATATTCTTCTTGTGGATGGCTACAATATGATTGGCGGCTGGCCTGATCTTGCCGCATTGTCACTTATAGGAATGCAGGGAGCGCGCGACCGGCTGCTGGATATGCTGGCTGAATATCAGGCGTTTTCCGGGCTGCGTGTCATAGCCGTTTTTGATGCGTACCGTGTGCCGGGACTGGGTAAATCCTTTGTGCAGGGGAAAGTCCAGGTGTTCTTCACCAAGGAAAAAGAAACGGCAGATGAATGCATTGAACGGCTGGTCGGTGAGTTCAATCACCGCAGACGGCAGATTTATGTGGCGACCAGCGATTTTGTGGAGCAGCATGTCATCTTTGCGCAAGGAGCGCTACGGATATCAGCCCGTGAGCTGCGGCTGGAAATCGAAGAAAACCAGAAACAGGTTAAGAAGGCCATCGAGCCCGGGAGCATCAGTTCCAACAGGCATTCACTGGAAGAAAAGCTGCCGCCTGAAGTTCGCAAACGGCTGGAGGACTGGCGCCGTCAGTAGAGGGACGGAAATTGAAGCGTTTTCGCGTAAAATACCATAATATGTTATTGAAGATTGATTTTGGACAATCTGCGGTTGACGGTGTAAGGTAACATAATATATACTGATCCTATATTTCGCGAAGTAACGATGTGTCTTGCGTTGCAGCCGGGGGGATTCTTGGTGAGTGTCGACCTCAAGGAAATAATGCTATCCGAGTATGATTTCATAAGCGATGAAGAAATTGTCGAGATCTTCCGTGGTGGCGACAGTGGCGCATTGGAGCATTTAATTAACAAGTACCGCAATTTTGTCCGTGCCAAAGCCCGTTCATATTTTCTGATTGGGGCAGACCGTGAAGATATCGTACAAGAAGGCATGATAGGCCTATACAAGGCGATTCGTGATTTCAAGGGCGACAAGCTTTCTTCATTCAAGGCGTTTGCCGAGCTCTGCATCACCCGTCAGATTATTACCGCAATTAAGACAGCTACCCGTCAGAAGCATATTCCGCTCAATTCCTATGTCTCATTGGACAAGCCAATCTACGATGAGGATTCAGACCGGACACTGATGGATGTCATTTGTGGAACACAGGTGCTTGATCCGGAAGAATTGATTATTAACCAGGAAGAGTTCATTGGTCTGGAAGATAAGATGGCCGAGATTCTGAGTGATCTGGAACGTAAGGTTCTAATGCTCTATCTGGACGGACGGTCCTATCAGGAGATTGCTGAGGATTTGAAGCGTCATGTGAAGTCGATTGACAATGCTTTGCAGCGAGTGAAACGGAAATTGGAAAGATATCTGGAAGTGCGTGACAATTGATGATACAATGTACAGGAAAGGCTCGGACATCGAGTCTTTTTTTAGTGTTTTGAGATTGTTCAATTGAATTGACACGAGATTATAGTCCGTTGCCGTCGACAGCAGGTTTATAGACAGTGCAAATGCTCCATAATGATAGGTAGTAATGGATAAGTCAATCCCAAAAAAAGAAGACCTTCGTTTTATCGGCGGGCTATAACGGCAGATTCTCCTGGAGGATCTGAAGAGGGTTCATGCAATTATGGATTCTGATCTTACAGGATGGACAGTGATTTGGCGTGAAAAGGTAAGGCCAGAGACTACGTACGCAATAAGGCTTCAGCACCCGAAGTTACCCAACGCGATGGGGGAAATCTTTCGTTGACACAGAGGTTGACATTATGCTAAAGTGTTTTAGGTAGGCCTAAATTCGCGGCTTTTTTTAGGATCAATATTTGCGTCTTCTAATTTCATAGTTAGAGGGACGTCTTCGGGAGGTGCACATCATGCGGGTAATTATCACTTTGGCTTGTACAAGTTGCAAACAAAGAAACTATGCGACAACCAAAAACAAGCGAAATCACCCCGACCGCTTGGAGATGAAGAAATTTTGCAAGTTCTGTAACGAGCAAACTCCTCATCGCGAAACCAGATAGTCTTTGGAGGTGTAGTCGGCGTGAAACGTAGTTTCAAGTCTTTGTTTTCCTTTTTCACTGAGAGCTGGAGTGAACTCAAAAAAGTTCGCTGGCCTAGCCGTAAGGAATTGAAAAACTACACATTGATCGTTCTCGGTACAATTGTAGTAATCGCTCTTTACTTCTGGGTTCTGGACATCGGTATTTCCGCTGTGATCGAAAGGATTATTTAGAGAGGTCCCAGGTGGCTTGGTATGGAAAAAAGATGGTATGTTGTTCATACCTATTCCGGGTATGAGAATAAGGTTAAGGCCAATTTGGAAAAACGCGTTGAGTCCATGGGCATGGAAGACAAAATATTCCGTGTTCTTGTTCCTATGGAAGAAGAACTGGTAAACAAGGACGGCAAGAAAAAAACCGTCATGCGTAAAGTTTACCCTGGTTATGTTTTGGTCGAAATGGTTCAAACTGATGATTCATGGTATGTAGTCCGCAATACGCCGGGCGTTACCGGATTTGTTGGTTCGACAGGTTCCGGGTCCAAACCTACCGCTCTGCTTCCGGAAGAAGTTGAACAAATTCTGAAGCATATGGGCATGGTTGAACCTAAAGCGAAGATTGATTTCGAAATTAAGGAATCCGTACGTATTATGGTTGGTCCCTTTGCGAATTTTGTGGGCTCTGTGGAAGAAATTTTGGCTGACAAGAGCAAGATCAAAGTGCATGTCAACATGTTTGGACGGGAAACCCCGCTGGAGTTGGATTTCACTCAAGTGGAGAAAATATAACAGTCGCAAGGGTTTCTTGTGGGAGAACGCTATTTAGTGTTCGAATACCACTATTTTTGCAAGGAGGTGTCACTCATGGCTAAAAAAGTTATTAAAATGGTGAAACTGCAGATTCCTGCAGGGAAAGCGAATCCAGCGCCTCCAGTAGGTCCGGCGTTAGGTCAAGCAGGTGTCAACATCATGGCATTCTGTAAGGAATTCAACGCTCGTACTGCCGACCAGGCTGGCTTGATCATTCCGGTTGAAATTACAGTATTTGAAGACCGTTCCTTTACCTTCATCACCAAAACTCCTCCGGCTGCTGTTCTGCTTCGCATTGCTGCGAAAGTAGAAAAAGGATCCGGTGAACCAAACAAGAAAAAAGTAGCGAAGCTGGGCCGCGCAGCGGTTCGTGAAATCGCTGAAACAAAAATGCCCGACCTGAACGCTGCATCTATCGAAGCTGCAATGCGTATGGTTGAAGGTACTGCCCGCAGTATGGGGATTACAATCGAAGACTAATATGTTTTCGATGAACCGGTCTTGCATGACCGTAATATGTGGGAGGAATTTCCGCTAATACCACAAAGGAGGAACATTTTCATGGCTAAACATGGTAAGAAATACCAGGAATCTGCTAAGCTAATCAATAGCGAAGCGACTTACGAGCCTTCAGAAGCTGTAGAGCTTGTGAAAAAGGCAGCCACTGCTAAATTCGACGAAACCGTTGAAGCAGCAGTTCGTCTGGGTGTAGACCCCCGTAAACAAGACCAAGCAGTACGTGGTGTTGTTGTCCTGCCACACGGCACAGGCAAAACACAACGCGTGCTTGTATTTGCAAAAGGTGAAAAAGCGAAAGAAGCGGAAGCTGCTGGCGCGGATTTTGTAGGTGATCAGGATATGATCAACAAGATCCAACAGGGCTGGTTTGAATTCGACGTCTGCGTAGCTACACCTGATATGATGAGTGAAGTCGGTAAACTTGGTCGTTTGCTTGGTGGTAAAGGTCTCATGCCTAACCCTAAAGCCGGCACAGTTACTTTCGATGTTACTAAGGCTGTTCAAGAAATTAAAGCCGGTAAAATCGAATACCGTCTCGATAAAGCAGGCCAAATTCACGCGCCTATCGGCAAAGTGTCTTTTAATGCTGAACAACTGAACGAAAACCTTAAATCCCTGATCGATGCTCTGAACCGTGCGAAACCAGCTGCTGCCAAAGGTGTATATCTTAAAGGCATCGCAATTTCGTCTACTATGGGACCAAGCGCTCGTGTGAATGCAGCTGCTTTCAGATAAATAAAGGTTGACTCTCTGGGTCATCTTTGATAATCTGTAACAGTTGTGAACTTTAAGGTGATCATTCTTCAACTTGAATATGCTTACCGTAGACAGTAGGTGCCGTGAGGCTTAATTCCCTACCGAGGTGTTGTGATAGAAACAAGAAGTGTATGGCGCTTGCCGGACCACTATCGTTTTATCAAGCCTTCGTGAATCTGCGGAGGCTTTTCTAATGCCTGCGTAGGACGGTGTGGTTTCTTCGAAAACAATCGCCGTAACATAATTTTTCAGGAGGTGTATACAATTGGCAAATGCAAAAGTAATCCAAGCTAAACAGGACGCGGTTGATGTTGTTACCGGCAAACTGCAGAACAGTGTTTCTACTGTTGTTGCGGACTACCGCGGATTGAACGTTGCCCAAGTGACTGAACTGCGCAAGCAGCTTCGTGAAGCTGGGGTTGATTTTCAAGTCCTGAAGAACACATTGGTTCGTCGTGCAACAGCTGCGGCTGAACTGACTGAACTCGATGCCGTTCTGACTGGTCCTACAGCGATCGCTTTCAGCGAAACAGACGCAGTAGTAGCCGCTAAGATTCTGAACGATTTCGCTAAAAAGAACGATGCTCTGAAACTTAAGGGTGGCGTTGTGGAGGGCCGTGTCATCGATGCGGACCAACTGAAAGCACTGGCTGAGCTTCCTTCCCGTGAAGGTTTGCTGTCTATGCTGCTTAGCGTACTTCAAGCTCCAATGCGCAACTTCGCGCTTGCAGTTAAGGCTGTTGCTGAGAAGGAAGAACAAAGCGCGTAAGCCTTTGATTCTAGTATTATAATCATTACCACAAATAAATTTAAATATAAAATGGAGGTTCAATCATGAGCAAAGAAACAATCTTGGAAGAAATTAAAGGCATGAGCGTATTGGAACTGAACGACCTGGTAAAAGCAATCGAAGAAGAGTTCGGCGTAACTGCAGCAGCTCCAGTAGCAGCTGGCGGTGCAGTAGCAGCAGTAGAAGAAGAACAATCCGAATTCGACGTAATCTTGACAGGCGCTGGCGCTTCCAAGATCAACGTTATCAAGATCGTTCGCGAAATCACAGGCCTGGGCTTGAAAGAAGCTAAAGACCTCGTAGACAACGCTCCAAAAGCAATCAAAGAAAAAGTAAGCAAAGAAGAAGCCGAAGCTACCAAAGCAAAATTGGAAGAAGCAGGCGCAGCTGTAGAAGTGAAGTAATATAACTTTTATGGTTTTGCACCGGGAATAGGTGTTATGCCTGTTCCCAGTTCTAGCAACCCCCTTGAACTTGTTCAAGGGGGTTGCTGTATAAGCTATGCCTTGCTAGAAAGAGCAGAACGAAAGGGAGGATATATAATATGTCGCAGCATTATTACTCGCAGCAGCCGGATGCGCGTCATGATAGACGCACCATCGATACGGTTCTAAGAGGAAAAAGCCTCCGCTTTACCAGCGACGCCGGTGTCTTTTCCAAAGGAGATATCGATTACGGCAGCCGTGTACTAATCGAAACGATGGATATTCCGGATGGAACCTCCGTACTTGATGTGGGTTGTGGTTACGGCCCGATCGGGATTAGCGCAGCTTATCTGGCCCCCAAGGGACATATCACGATGATTGATATTAACAGCAGGGCGGTAGAACTAGCTCGTGAGAATGCCCGGAACAATGGGATTAGCAATGTAACCGTATTGGAGAGTGATGTACTCTCTGCCGTGAAGGGACGGAAATTCGATGTGATTGTGACAAATCCTCCGATTCGTGCCGGTAAGACGGTGGTGCATCAAATTTTCGAACAAGCCTATGAGCATTTGAATAAGGGCGGAGCGCTGTGGGTTGTGATTCAGAAGAAACAGGGGGCACCATCGGCAGTAGCCAAGCTTGAGAGCATGTTTGAGGATGTAGAAGAAGTAGGGAAAGACAAAGGCTATCGGATTATTAAAGCACAAAAATAAAAATAAATAGCATGTTGACATGTATTGTCGATAGTGTTATTATTATAAAATGTCAGTATTAAGATAGGCTCCATGTCTTTAGTTTGCTGAAATGTCAAGTAATATATTGTCGCCGGTAAGCGCATGCCGTACGGCAAGTTTTTGCGAATTCAGTTCTCTATGTTCCTGTCACGGCGAGGGTCGCCGGGTCAATAGATAATAGCGCATAAACTGTTGCTTGGTGACGTATAATACCTACGTTTTAGGCAAATCTACGGATAAGGAGTATTTTGGCCGTGGAAAGATGCGCTCTTTTTTCGAAGATTTCGATAAGGGCTTTTCTTTATTTATGGCTGAGTCCTTGTGTTATGGTTCCATTATACGGGTCCAAACAAGGGTTCGCAATCAATTTTTAAGTGAGTAGACATGAGGGGTGAGTAAAGTTGGCAGGACATCTTGTTCAGTATGGTCGACGCACTCGGCGGAGCTATGCGAGAATTAAAGAGGTACTCGAGGTCCCTAACCTGATCGAGATCCAACAGAAATCGTATGATTGGTTTTTGGAGGAAGGTTTGCGTGAAATGTTCCAGGACATCTCGCCAATCCAGGATTTCACAGGCAATTTGGTACTTGAGTTCATTGATTACAGCCTAGGCGAACCGAAGTATACGGTTGACGACGCTAAAGAGCGGGACGTGACATATGCGGCTCCTCTGCGTGTGAAGGTGCGGCTCATCAATAAGGAGACCGGTGAGGTCAAAGAGCAGGAAGTGTTCATGGGAGATTTCCCGCTGATGACGGAGACCGGCACTTTTATTATCAATGGTGCGGAACGGGTTATTGTCAGCCAGTTGGTTCGCTCTCCAAGCGTCTATTTCAGCACGAAAGTAGATAAGAACGGCAAAAAAACCTACACCGCCACAGTAATTCCAAACCGCGGAGCTTGGCTTGAATTGGAAACGGACGCTAAGGACATCATGTATGTTCGTATCGACCGGACACGTAAGATTCCAGTTACTGTCCTTCTGCGTGCTCTCGGTTTCGGCAGTGATGCCGAGATTCTGGAACTGCTTGGGAATGATGAATATATTCGCAATACGCTGGATAAAGACAATACGGACTCCACTGAGAAGGCGCTTATTGAAATTTACGAGCGTCTGCGTCCGGGCGAGCCGCCGACACTGGATAACGCCAAGAGCCTTTTGGTCGCACGTTTCTTCGATCCGAAGCGCTATGATTTGGCTAATGTCGGTCGTTACAAAATCAATAAAAAGCTGCACATTAAGAACCGGTTGTTTAATCAGCGGCTGGCACAGCCTTTGGTTGATGAGGCTACTGGAGAAATTCTGGCGGAATCCGGACAAATGGTTGACCGCAGACTTCTTGATGAGCTGATCCCTTATTTTGAGAAAGAAGTCGCTGCCAAAACCTACCGAGTTACCGGTGGAGTACTGGACAGTGAAGATATCCCGTTGCAAACGATCGATGTATTCTCGCCGATCGAGGAAGGCCGGGTTATCAAGCTGATTGCCAACGGCAATATCGATAAATCCGTTAAACATATTACCCAGGCTGATATTATTTCCTCAATCAGCTACTTTATTAATTTGCTGCATGGTATCGGCAATACAGATGACATTGACCACTTGGGTAACCGTCGTCTGCGTTCCGTGGGTGAATTGCTGCAGAACCAATTCCGTATCGGGTTGTCCCGTATGGAACGCGTAGTGCGTGAGAGAATGTCGATTCAAGATGCGAATGCAATTACTCCGCAGGCTCTGATCAATATTCGCCCGGTTATTGCGTCTATTAAAGAGTTCTTTGGTAGTTCCCAGCTGTCGCAGTTTATGGACCAGACGAACCCGCTTGCTGAACTTACGCATAAGCGTCGTCTATCCGCACTCGGACCCGGGGGTCTGACCCGTGAACGCGCTGGCTTTGAAGTCCGCGACGTACATCACAGTCACTACGGCCGTATGTGTCCAATCGAAACACCGGAAGGTCCGAATATCGGTTTGATCAACTCCTTGTCCACCTTTGCCCGCATCAATGAGTACGGCTTTATTGAGGCTCCGTACCGTTGGGTGGATCCGAAGACCGGCAAGGTGACAGAACATATCGATTATTTGACCGCCGATGAAGAAGATAACTATGTAGTTGCTCAGGCAAATGTGCAGATCGATGAAGATGGAACCTTTAAGGAAGACATGGTTATCGTTCGTTACAACAAGGATTCAGACAACATTACCACTATGCCTAGTAACCGCGTTGACTACATGGACGTATCACCAAAACAGGTTGTATCAGTCGCTACGGCGCTCATTCCGTTCCTTGAGAACGATGACTCCAACCGCGCACTGATGGGATCTAACATGCAGCGTCAAGCCGTTCCACTTCTGATTCCGAAGGCTCCACTTGTCGGTACAGGAATGGAGCATAAATCCGCTAAGGACTCTGGCGTATGTATTGTCTCCAAATATGACGGTATTATTGAACGTTCTTCTGCCAACGAAATCTGGCTGCGCCGGGTTGAGATGATTGAAGGCAAAGAGGTTAAAGGTGATATCGTTAAATATAAATTACACAAATTTATGCGTTCGAACCAAGGTACCTGTATAAATCAGCGTCCACTGGCTAAAAGAGGCGACGTTGTGAAGAAGGGTGACATTCTTGCAGACGGACCTTCCACGGAAATGGGTGAATTGGCCCTGGGCCGCAACGTAGTTGTTGCGTTCATGACTTGGGAAGGTTACAACTACGAGGATGCGATCCTGCTGAGTGAAAAGCTGGTCAAAGAAGATGTATACACTTCGATTCATATTGAAGAATACGAATCTGAGGCTCGTGATACCAAGCTGGGACCAGAAGAGATTACCCGTGATATTCCAAATGTCGGTGAAGAAGCGCTTCGCAATCTCGACGAACGCGGTATTATCCGTATTGGTGCGGAAATCAATGCTGGTGACATCCTTGTCGGTAAAGTAACCCCTAAGGGTGTAACTGAACTGACTGCTGAAGAGCGCCTGCTCCATGCAATCTTTGGTGAGAAGGCACGTGAAGTGCGTGATACTTCCCTGCGCGTTCCTCATGGTAGTGATGGTATTATCGTTGACGTTAAAGTATTCACCCGTGAGAATGGTGATGAACTACCACCAGGTGTGAATCAATTGGTTCGTGTCTACATCGCTCAGAAACGTAAGATCTCTGAGGGTGACAAAATGGCCGGACGTCACGGTAACAAGGGTGTCGTTGCCCGTATACTTCCTGAAGAAGATATGCCTTTCCTGCCAGATGGTACGCCAGTACAGGTAGTACTGAACCCGCTGGGCGTTCCTTCCCGTATGAATATCGGACAGGTGCTGGAAGTTCATATTGGTATGGCTGCACTTCGTCTGGGGATTCACGTTGCCACTCCGGTATTTGACGGTGCGCGCGAGTATGACGTCTTCGATACGATGGAAGAAGCCGGCATGCAACGCAATGGTAAAACTGTGCTATACGATGGCCGTACAGGTGAACGCTTCGAACGTGAAGTAACTGTCGGTGTCATGCACATGATCAAACTGGCGCACATGGTTGATGATAAGATTCATGCCCGCTCCACAGGTCCTTACTCACTCGTTACCCAGCAGCCACTTGGCGGTAAAGCCCAGTTTGGTGGACAGCGTTTCGGGGAAATGGAAGTTTGGGCGCTTGAAGCCTATGGCGCTGCTTATACACTGCAAGAAATCTTGACAGTAAAATCCGATGACGTGGTTGGACGTGTGAAAACGTACGAAGCCATTGTCAAGGGTGAGAACTTGCCGGAACCTGGTGTACCCGAAGCGTTCAAAGTATTGATCAAGGAACTGCAGTCGCTGGGTATGGATGTTAAGATCCTCAGTGGCGATGAGCAGGAGATTGAGATGAAGGAACTGGACGATGAGGACGAGACGTCAGGCGACAAGCTGAGCCTGAATTTGGAAGGCGCGGAAGTCGGGATAGAGTAGTTCTAGTAAAGCTGAATTTCATTGAAATGAACCGTGCCCTCTGTTGACCTAACCGTCAAGAGAGGGCCTATGCGGTAATAAATCAAGATATAGATTAAGGAGGGTTGCTCCTTGTTGGACATCAACAGTTTTGAATTTATGAAAATCGGGCTTGCTTCTCCGGAAAAAATTCGCTCTTGGTCCCGCGGAGAAGTAAAAAAACCGGAAACCATTAACTATCGTACGTTGAAACCGGAAAAAGAGGGCTTGTTCTGCGAGCGCATTTTCGGACCGCAAAAGGACTGGGAATGCCATTGTGGTAAATACAAACGTGTACGTTATAAAGGCGTTGTGTGCGATCGTTGCGGCGTTGAAGTTACACGTGCCAAGGTTCGTCGTGAACGTATGGGTCACATCGAATTGGCTGCTCCGGTTTCTCATATCTGGTATTTCAAAGGGATTCCAAGCCGTATGGGTCTGGCCCTTGATATGTCCCCAAGATCGCTTGAAGAGATCATCTACTTTGCATCTTATGTTGTAACGGATCCAGGTGAAACACCGTTGGAGAAGAAACAACTTCTGTCCGAGAAGGAATACCGCAGCTATCGTGAAAAATACGGTTACGGATTCCAAGCCGGAATGGGTGCTGAAGCGGTTAAAAAGCTCCTTCAGGATATCGATATCGATAAAGAACTGGAATTCCTCAAAGAAGAGCTGCGCACAGCTCAAGGTCAACGCCGCAACCGGGCGATCAAACGCCTGGAAGTGATCGAGGCTTTCCGCAACTCCGGCAACAAGCCTGACTGGATGATCATGGATGTACTTCCGGTTATTCCTCCTGAGCTTCGTCCAATGGTTCAACTCGATGGTGGCCGTTTTGCTACGTCTGACCTTAATGATCTATATCGTCGTGTAATTAACCGTAATAACCGTCTGAAAAGACTGTTAGACCTCGGTGCGCCAGACATTATCGTGCAGAACGAGAAACGCATGCTTCAAGAGGCCGTAGATGCTTTGATTGATAACGGCCGTCGTGGTCGTCCTGTAACAGGTCCTGGTAACCGTCCGCTCAAATCCCTCAGCCATATGCTGAAAGGTAAACAGGGACGTTTCCGCCAGAACTTGCTCGGTAAACGTGTTGACTATTCCGGACGTTCCGTTATCGTAGTAGGCCCGTACCTGAAAATGTATCAATGCGGTCTGCCTAAGAAAATGGCGCTCGAATTGTTCAAGCCGTTCGTGATGAAAGAACTTGTTAACAAGGGCCTTGCCCATAACATCAAGAGTGCAAAACGAAAAGTTGAACGTGTCAGCCCAGAAGTGTGGGATGTGCTTGAAGATGTCATTAAGGAGCATCCGGTTCTGCTGAACCGCGCACCTACGCTTCACAGACTCGGGATTCAAGCATTTGAACCCATTCTGGTTGAGGGTCATGCTATCCGTCTGCACCCACTCGTATGTACGGCTTACAATGCCGACTTTGACGGTGACCAGATGGCAGTTCACGTTCCTCTGTCCGCTGAAGCTCAGGCTGAAGCACGTATCCTGATGCTGGCTTCCGGTAACATTCTGAACCCTAAAGATGGCAAACCGGTAGTTACACCTTCTCAGGATATGGTCCTTGGTACATTCTATTTGACCATGGACAACAAGGAAGAAAAGGGAAGTGGCATGATTCTGCGTACCGTGAACGAAGCTGTATCGGCTTACCAACGCGGAACTGCAGGCTTACATGCTCGCGTAGCTATTCCTGCCAAAGCTCTCGGCAAAACATGCTTTACGGAAGCTCAGCAGAATGCAATGCTAATTACAACTGTCGGTAAGATTATCTTCAACGAAATCTATCCAAGCAGTTTCCCTTACATCAACGAAGCAACAAAAACCAACCTGCTGCAAGGCACACCTGAGAAATATTTCATTTATGAAAAAGGCGCGGATATTCGCGAATTGATCATGAGCCTGCCGGATGCAAGTGCAGTAGGTAAAGAATATTTAGGTTTGATTATTGCCCGTTGCTTTGAGATTTACCATACAACCAAGACATCTATGATTTTGGATAAAATCAAGCAACTCGGCTTCACGTACTCCACTCGTTCCGGTGTTACTGTAGCCGTATCGGATGTTATTGTACCTGAAGAGAAAGTAACCATTCTTAAAGAATCGGAAGCTAAGGTTGATGTGGTTGCCAACCAATACCGTCGTGGTCTGATTACCAATGATGAGCGGTATGACCGCGTCATTGAAATCTGGTCGAAGACGAAGGATGATCTTACGAACATCCTGCTCAAATCGATGGACCGGTTCAATTCTATCATGCTCATGGTTGACTCCAAGGCGCGTGGTAACAAATCGCAGATTACACAGCTGGGTGGTATGCGTGGTCTGATGGCTACACCTTCAGGACGGATTTTTGAATTGCCAATCAAGGCGAACTTCCGTGAAGGCCTAACCGTCCTCGAGTACTTTATTTCCACTCACGGAGCTCGTAAAGGTCTGGCCGATACAGCGCTGCGTACAGCGGACTCTGGTTATCTAACCCGTCGTCTCGTTGACGTTGCACAGGACGTTATTGTCCGTGAAGAAGACTGTGGTACGGATAAAGGCTTCACTGTCAGCCGGATACAGGATGGCAAGGAAGTTATCGAGGATTTGTATGACCGTATTGAAGGCCGTTACTCCTTTGAAACTGTTCGTCATCCAGAGACGAAGGAAGTCATCGTTAACCGTAACGATCTGATTGACTCCGACAAGGCTGAGGAAATTGTGAACGCAGGGGTAACCAAGCTGCAAATTCGCTCTGTATTGAGCTGCCGTGCCCGTCACGGGGTCTGCAAGAAATGCTACGGACGTAATCTGGCAACAGGCAAACATGTGGATATCGGTGAAGCTGTAGGTATTATCGCCGCTCAATCCATCGGTGAGCCAGGAACCCAGCTTACCATGCGTACGTTCCATACCGGTGGTGTTGCCGGTGATGACATCACGCAAGGTTTGCCTCGTATTCAAGAGCTGTTTGAAGCCCGTAACCCTAAGGGTCAGGCGACAATTAGTGAGATTGATGGTGTAATCAAGGAAATCCGTGAAACCAAGGACCGTCGTGAAATCGAGGTACAAGGGGAAGCTGAGTCCAAAACCTACTCTATTACCTATGGCTCGCGTCTACGTGTTAGTGAAGGCCAGGAGATCGAAGCTGGGGATGAACTGACAGACGGTTCGATCGACCCGAAAGAAATGCTGCGCATCAAAGGGATCCGCGGGGTACAAAACTACATTCTGCAAGAAGTACAGCGTGTATATCGTAACCAGGGCGTTGAAATCAATGATAAGCACATTGAAGTTATGATTAAGCAAATGCTGCGCAAGATCCGCATCATCGAAGCTGGTGATACGAATCTGTTGCCGGGTGCTTTCTCTGATATTCATGAGTATGAAGCAGCCAACAAGGAAGCAATTCTGTCTGGTAAGGAGCCGGCAGTTGCCAAACCGGTACTGCTAGGTATTACCAAAGCTTCGCTTGAAACAGACTCCTTCTTATCTGCGGCATCCTTCCAGGAAACCACTCGTGTCCTGACAGATGCAGCGATCAAAGGTAAAGTGGATAAACTTCTCGGCCTGAAAGAAAACGTTCTGATTGGTAAGCTGATTCCTGCCGGTACGGGTATGAACCGTTACCGCAATGTCACGCTTAGCGATCCGAATGAAGAAAGCAAGCTGGAAGCTCTAGAGACGGTTCCTGCTGAATAGTTGAATAATCATAGTGGCAGTTTTACGCGTCATGGTCGTTATAGATCGTGACGCGGTCACTCCACTGTGAGTATTTATAAATTTATTGCCGAATTTCTTGACATCATCAGATGATAATGCTAATATGTCTAAGGTGCGTGAGTGGCCTTGTTATTCTTGTTCATTGGAGGTAATCATATATTATGACTGATGATATGGGATTGCAGGATGCTCAGGTCAAGATCGGTACCAAACAAACCGTCAAGGCGGTAGAGTTGGGCCAAGCCGCAGAAGTCTATGTGGCGGAGGACGGAGATCAACGGCTTACTTCCAGAATTGTTATGCTTTGCAACAAACAAGGCGTGAAGATCACTTATGTTGATACCATGCTGAACTTGGGCAAAGCTTGCGGTATAGAAGTTGGTGCTGCTATGGCAGCCGTCTTAAAACAATAGCAAGGAAATTGTTTTTGTACCGGGGTACACTCCGGCAGCAAAGACTTTTCATTTGTCTTTTTATGAACCGCCTGGGTCTGTGGACTTAATGTTCGTAAATGGATTATCATTTCAGGAAGGGGGTGGCACAACATGCCAACTATTAATCAACTGGTTCGTAAAGGCCGTCAAGCCAAAATCGAAAAGTCCAAATCTCCCGCTCTGCAAAAAGGGTTTAACGCCCTGAAGCGTGAGGCTACAAACTTGAGCGCTCCGCAAAAACGCGGTGTATGCACTCGTGTAGGCACAATGACACCACGTAAACCAAACTCCGCACTTCGTAAGTATGCCCGTGTTCGTTTGACGAACCGTCTTGAGGTGACTGCTTACATTCCGGGGATCGGACATAACCTTCAAGAGCACAGTGTAGTATTGCTGCGCGGAGGTAAAGTTAAGGACCTTGCAGGAGTTCGTTACCACATCGTACGTGGCGCTCTAGATACTGCAGGCGTAGCTAACCGGATGCAAGCTCGTTCCAAATATGGTGCGAAACGTCCTAAGGCTAAGAAATAAGATTGCAATACCTGAATAATAAACATTTAAGAAAGGGGGATATCCATGCCACGCAAAGGTCCAGTTACTAAGAGAGATGTATTGCCAGATCCATTGTATAATAGCAAGTTGGTTACTCGTTTGATCAACCGTATTATGCTGGGTGGTAAAAGAGGTGTCGCTCAAAGCATTCTGTACAATTCGTTTAAATTGATCCAAGAACGTACGGGCAAAGAACCGATGGAAGTTTTCGAAGCAGCCATCAAGAATATCATGCCGGTATTGGAAGTAAAAGCTCGTCGTGTCGGCGGTGCTAACTACCAAGTGCCTATCGAGGTTAAACCTGAGAGACGTACTGCTCTGGGATTACGTTGGCTCGTGAACTACTCACGCAACCGCGGTGAGAAGACTATGGAAGAGCGTTTGGCGGCTGAGATTATCGATGCTTCCAACAACACAGGCGCTTCTGTTAAGAAACGCGAAGATACGCACAAAATGGCTGAAGCGAACAAAGCGTTTGCTCACTACCGCTGGTAGGATCTAAAGCCGTTCAAATAACTTATATTTTGAAGGGAGACCCATTTCATGGCAAGAGAGTTCTCCTTGAAAAATACACGTAATATCGGGATCATGGCACATATTGATGCTGGTAAGACTACTACCACTGAGCGGATTCTATTCTATACAGGCCGTACGCACAAAATCGGTGAAGTTCACGAAGGTGCTGCAACAATGGACTGGATGGAACAGGAACAGGAGCGCGGAATCACTATTACTTCCGCCGCTACAACTGCTGCATGGAAAGGTCACCGCATCAATATCATTGATACTCCGGGACACGTTGACTTCACTGTTGAAGTTGAACGTTCCCTTCGTGTATTGGATGGGGCAGTAGGCGTTTTCAGTGCGAAAGAGGGCGTTGAACCTCAGTCTGAAACTGTATGGAGACAGGCTGACCGTTATGGTGTTCCCCGTATCGCATATGTTAACAAAATGGATATCATTGGCGCGGACTTCCTTAACGTCGTAGAAAGCATGCGTGATCGCTTGCAAGCCAACGCAGTTGCAATTCAACTGCCAATTGGTGCCGAAAACGACTTCGTTGGTATTATTGACCTGGTTGAGCAAAAAGCTCATATCTTCAAAGATGACCTTGGTCAAAATATCGAAATCACAGAAATTCCTGCTGATTATTTGGAACAAGTTGAGACTCTGCGTCTTGAGTTAATCGAGAAGGTAGCAGAACTTGACGAAGATCTGACTATGAAGTACCTGGAAGGCGAAGAAATCACAGTTGACGAAATCAAAGCTGCACTGCGCAAAGGCGTATGTGACGTTAAGATCTTCCCTGTAATTGTCGGATCCTCCTACCGTAACAAAGGTGTTCAGCTCATGATGGATGCTGTTGTTGATTACTTGCCATCCCCACTGGATGTACCTGCTATTCAAGGTCATCTGGATGACGGTACAGAAGCGGTTCGTCACTCTTCGGACGAAGAACCATTCGCAGCACTGGCATTTAAAATCATGACAGACCCTTATGTAGGTAAACTTACGTTCTTCCGGGTATACTCCGGTGTACTGGAATCCGGTTCTTATGTAGTTAATGCTACTAAGAACAAACGTGAGCGTATCGGCCGTATCCTGCAAATGCATGCGAACAGCCGCCAAGAAATCTCCATTGTATATTCCGGTGATATCGCGGCAGCAGTTGGTCTGAAGGACACAAGTACAGGCGATACACTTTGCGACGAGAAACACCCGGTAATCCTGGAGTCCATGAACTTCCCTGATCCGGTTATCGAAATCGCAGTTGAACCAAAAACCAAAGCTGACCAAGATAAATTGGGCGTTGCTCTCGGAAAGTTGACTGAAGAGGATCCAACTCTTCGTGCTCACACTGATGAAGAAACTGGCCAAACTATCCTGGCAGGTATGGGTGAGCTTCACCTGGATATTATCATCGACCGTATGCGCCGCGAATTCAAGGTAGAAACCAACGTGGGTAAACCACAGGTTGCTTACCGCGAAACATTCAAAGCACCAGCACGCGTTGAAGGTAAATTCGTTCGCCAGTCCGGCGGTCGCGGTCAGTACGGTCACGTATGGGTTGAGTTTGAACCCCTCGAGCCAGGTACAGGCAGCAAATTCGAAAGTAAAGTTGTCGGTGGTTCTGTACCTAGAGAATACATCGCTCCTGCACTTGCCGGTATTGAAGAGCAAATGAAAAACGGCGTTCTTGCAGGCTTCCCGCTTGTAGACGTTAAGGCAACCATCGTAGATGGTTCTTATCATGATGTTGACTCCAACGAAATGGCGTTCAAAATTGCCGGCTCGATGGCACTCAAAGCGGCTAAAGAAAAGTGCAAACCTGTACTGCTCGAGCCAATCATGAAAGTGGAAGTAACCGTCCCTGAGGAATACATGGGCGATGTTATGGGTATGCTGAACTCCCGTCGCGGTAGAATCGAAGGTATGGATTCCCGTGGTGGAGCGCAGATTATCCGTGCAAAGGTGCCTCTTTCCGAAATGTTCGGATACTCCACAACTCTCCGTTCTGGTACTCAAGGACGCGGTGTATTCTCAATGGAGCTTTCTCACTATGAAGAAGTTCCTAAATCCATTGCAGAAGAAATCGTATCCAAGAACAAAGGCGGAGAATAGTCTCCATTTTAACTTGCCGTCCGGATATCAATACTCAGTCATCTAGAATTACATGTAGGCGGGCGGCTCAAATATAAGGAACCCCACATTAAGGAGGAACTGTTCAAATGGCAAAGGCAAAGTTTGAACGTAACAAACCACACGTTAACATCGGTACCATTGGTCACGTCGACCATGGTAAAACGACTCTGACTGCTGCAATCACTACTGTATTGTCCAAAAAATACGGTGGCGCTGCTGTAGCATTCGACCAAATCGACAAAGCTCCTGAAGAACGCGAACGTGGTATCACTATTTCCACAGCTCACGTTGAATATGAAACTCCTAACCGTCACTACGCTCACGTAGACTGCCCTGGACACGCCGACTATGTTAAAAACATGATCACTGGCGCAGCGCAAATGGACGGAGCAATCCTGGTTGTATCCGCAGCTGACGGCCCTATGCCACAGACTCGTGAACACATCCTGTTGTCCCGTCAAGTAGGTGTTCCTTACATCGTCGTGTTCCTGAACAAATGCGACATGGTTGAAGACGAAGAGTTGCTTGAACTGGTTGAAATGGAAGTTCGCGACTTGCTGAGCGAATACGACTTCCCAGGCGATGATACTCCAATCATCCGTGGATCTGCTCGTGAAGCTCTTCAGAACCCTGAAGGCGAATATGCACAGAAGATCGTTGAAATGTTCGAAACGATCGACACGTACATCCCGCTTCCAGAACGTCAAACTGACAAGCCTTTCTTGATGCCTGTCGAAGATGTATTCTCCATCACTGGCCGCGGTACTGTGGCAACTGGTCGCGTAGAACGTGGAACAGTTAAAGTCGGAGAAGAAATCGAAATCGTTGGTATTCACGAAGAAAAGAAAAAATCCGTTGTTACAGGCGTTGAAATGTTCCGTAAATTGCTCGATTCCGCTCAAGCGGGCGACAACATCGGCGCATTGCTGCGTGGTGTAGACCGTAACATGATCGAGCGTGGCCAAGTATTGGCTAAGCCGAACTCCGTTAACCCACACACTGAGTTCACTGCTCAGATCTACGTTCTGACTAAAGAAGAAGGCGGACGTCACAAACCATTCTTTACTGGTTACCGTCCACAATTCTACTTCCGTACAACTGACGTAACTGGCATCATCAACCTGCCAGAAGGTACTGAAATGGTTATGCCTGGTGACAACATCACTGTAACTGTTTCCCTGATCTCCCCAATCGCTATTGAAGAAGGTACTAAATTCTCCATTCGTGAAGGCGGACGTACAGTTGGTGCCGGTTCCGTAGCTTCCATCCAAAAATAATTCGGCTCTATCCGTAAGGATAGATCTGAACTACAAGAGCAGGGATTCTTCTAACGAAGAGTCCCTGCTTTTTTACGCAAAAAAACTCTACCTCCAAATAGATTGAAAGTAGAGTTGGAACTATCTCCTATATCTCCTTAGAGTACATTGAATTAGGAGTTTTACTTAATACTACATGCAGGCTTGCGGGCTGATCACTGCTGTTTTTGTAAGCAAATGATTCATCACCGGCAATATGCAGAATTTCTCCTTCAGCGAAAGGATAATCAATATCATTCACTTGAATAGTCCCTTCTCCTTTTAACGCTAAGATGTATACTTCGGATCCTGGATGCTTGTGGACAGGTAACTGCTGATCTGGCATGAAATTAAGCACGAAGACTAAGCTATCCCCTTTTTGAAAAAGAATTCGCTTTGTAAAACGCTCATCCTGATAATGAATTGCTTCTGCTACAGTTTTTTTCTCCATGTCATTCCCTGCTTTCAATTGTTTGATTTGTTTAGATTACAGTTTAACCTCATATTCACAATGTTCATGGCCAGTTGCATTACACTTGATCTCTTTTACTGAAATTTTTCTTCCCAGTATTTTAGTTAGAGCTCCCTCCAGAATGGCTCCTTCCAAATCGCAAATCATTTTTTCCTCAGCAAGGGTGGGTAGACCTTTGCAGAAGCAATCCTCGACTGCAATGTTTATTTTGTGTTCATCTGAATGAACTATTCGGGGGAGTCCAATCTTGAGATCTTCGAATAGCATAATCAGTTCCTCTACAGAGGTAGCAGGCAGGCTCTCACCAATCTTCCTTCCTATAGTTAGTGTGGTTCCTTTACCGCCAAGCGGTAAGCCTTGATTTAAGCCAATAAGACGAATCGTTCGAAAGAGCTCCAGAGGAACCATATCCCCCAGCTGTGATCGATCCACTTTTTTCATATCATCAAAGGTGTATCGCAGATTCATTAATTTCATCTCCTTCTTATTGTTCTCTCTCTATACTTTTATTTTGAGGGATGTGAAGAGAATATTCCTTGATGTGGATCAAGTTTTTTGGAATTTGTGCGGGTAGTCACTCGGTTCCCTTAGCATTCTTGATATGTTGAGAGAAAAGTGAAGGAATAGGATGTGTAAACAATGAACTGTGATATTTTTGAATCGCTTTCCTGTGTCCGGGGAGTGCCAGTATTTCAGGCTCTTTCAGATGGAGAATTATCTGTAATTCAGTTCATAATCGAATCCAATTACTACAATAAAGGGCAACAGGTATTCAGAGAAGGCGAAGAATCAGATGCATTGTTTGTGGTTAAAAGCGGCCTGATCAAATTAACTCAATGTAATGCAGAAGGAAAACAGCATGTAGTGCGATATCTTTTCCCGGGAGATTATTTCGGGCAGTTTGCCTTACTGCATCATAAGCAGAATAATTTCACGGCGGAGATTGTTGAGAGCGGGAGTGTATGTCAGATGCGACGGAAGGATTTTCTGCCCCTTTTAGAACAGAACGCTTCGCTGGCATTCAGTTTTCTTATGTCAATGAGTGAGCAACTGCAGCAGGCGGAAGAGACGGCAGGAGTCATGCATATGTTTGAGGTGGAAAAAAGACTTGCGAGACTTCTAGTGAAACTTGCACATGGAAACAAATCGGGGGAAGTCAACACAGCTCAGAGGCAAGTCATAGAATTACCCTCTGCAAAAAAAGAAATCGCAGCTATGATTGGAACATCTGCGGAAACATTAAGCCGAAAACTGCGCAAATTAATAAGTGTTAACATAATTACTTTACGTAACAGAAAAGTGGAGATCATTGATATGGATTCACTTTTACGGATTGGGGGATATAAATAAAGCTGAGTCGCATTTCTTTATTGATGAACAATATATAAGAGATTGAAACCGAAATAGTGTCTTTTCCAGATCATTAACACCATAAGTTATTCAAACCGTACCCAAGCTGCTAGATTACTGAATTTAGCTTTGGGCACAAAGCTATGAGCATCGATACAAATGCGGCTGTAGGGCTGCTGGTGGAGTGTAGCGATGAAGTAGACAATACCTTGCCATAGTACTGTTCCGTCTGCTCTAGAGTCTCAGGGAATGACAATGAAGGACATGTACACTTACATAGCTTTAGATCGGATCAATCTGTTTTATGAGAGCAGAATCCAGGTAGGTTAGATGCAGGAAATTGTGACCGTTGAAGAGGCCAAAATATAGATTTGGAACATCAAAATGCCTATATTATAGAAAGAAACAGCGGATGAAAAAATCGTGAACTATTTTTGATTATCACTTGCAATCTTGCCGTCTATTATATATAATAATAAATGTTGTTCTGAGACGTTGCGATGATGTGAGAGGTTACTGACACACCCGGCCCCTTTGCCATGAGGTCGACGTCAGAAAATTTTCACGGAGTATGTCCGATAATAAATTGGGCGATAGAAGGAGGGACTAAAATGGCAAAGCAAAAAATTCGTATCCGCTTGAAAGCATACGACCACAGAATTCTTGATCAATCCGCAGAGAAAATCGTTGAAACAGCAAAACGTTCGGGTGCTGGTGTATCCGGGCCGATTCCGTTGCCAACTGAGAAGCAAATTATTACTATTCTCCGTGCGGTACACAAGTACAAGGATTCCCGTGAACAGTTTGAACAACGGACTCACAAACGTTTGATCGATATTGTGAACCCAACACCACAAACTGTGGATGCCTTGATGCGCTTGGATCTACCGTCCGGTGTAGATATCGAAATCAAATTGTAATACTATCATTGAGTAATTAAGAAAAGAAAAGAGGTGTCAACATTGAAAGGTATCTTAGGAAAAAAACTCGGTATGACTCAAGTGTTTACTCCAGAAGGTAATGTAATTGCCGTTTCGGTAATCGAAGCTGGACCTTGTGTGGTACTGCAAAAGAAAGACCTGAATATCGACGGATATGAAGCAGTGCAGTTGGGCTTTTCCGATAAGAAGGAAAGTCGCTCTAACAAGCCTGAACAGGGTCACGCCAAAAAGGCAAACGCAACACCTAAGCGCTACGTTCGCGAAATTCGCGGTGTTGACCTCGGGTCACTCGAGGTTGGACAAGAGCTTAAGGCTGACATCTTCGCAGAAGGCGAATTTGTTGACGTAACAGGTACTTCGAAAGGTAAAGGTTTCCAGGGTAACATCAAACGCTGGGGACAAAGCCGCGGACCAATGGCACACGGATCGCGTTACCACAGAAGACCAGGCTCCATGGGTTCCATTCAAGCTAACCGTGTTCCTAAGGGTAAACGCCTGCCAGGACATATGGGTCACACGACTGTAACGGTTCAAAAGCTTGAGATCATCCGAGTTGACGTAGAACGTAATGTATTGCTGGTTAAAGGCGCGATTCCGGGCCCTAAAAACAGCTTCGTGAAAGTTAAACAAACCGTTAAGAAATAATTTCTGAAGAAAGGAGGAACATGAAATGCCAAAAGTAACACTTTTTAATATTAGTGGTAACGAAGTTGGCGAAGTTGAACTGAGTGATTCAGTTTTCGGTATCGAACCGAACGTACATGTGCTGCATGAAGCTGCACTTATGCAAAGAGCTTCCCTTCGTCGTGGTACACACAAAGTAAAAGGACGTTCTGAAGTGCGTGGCGGCGGACGTAAGCCTTGGAAACAAAAAGGTACAGGTCGTGCTCGTCAAGGCTCCATTCGTTCACCACAATGGAAAGGCGGCGGCGTAGTCTTCGGACCAACACCACGCAGCTATTCCTGGAAATTGCCTAAGAAGGTTCGCCGGTTGGCCATCAAATCCGCGTTGTCCTCGAAAGTACTCGGGAACGACATCATCGTATTGGACAGCTTGACTATGAATGCTCCGAAGACGAAAGAATTCGCAGCGATTCTGAACAACCTTAAAGTGGGTAGCAAAGCTCTGATCGTAGCTCCTAGCTATGATGACAATGTAGCACTTTCCGCTCGTAACATCCCTGGGGTGAAATTCGTAGCGGCTGACGGCATCAATGTTCTTGACGTACTGACGTACGACAAACTGATCATCACTAAAGAAGCAGTTCTGAAGGTAGAGGAGGTGTTCGCGTAATGAAAGATCCGCGTGATATTATCAAGCGTCCGGTGATTACGGAACGCACATCCGAATACATGAGCGAATTGAAATACGCTTTTGAAGTGGATATCCGTTCTAACAAGACCGAAATCAAAAAAGCTGTTGAAGCTATTTTTAAAGTGAAAGTAGTTAGTGTGAATACAATGCGCGTGCCTGGTAAACTGAAACGTTACGGCAAATATTCTGGTTACACTCCAGAGTGGAAAAAAGCCATCGTTAAACTTAGCCCGGACAGCAAACCGCTCGAATTCTTTGAAGCGGTAGAATAAAACTCTGTGAAGTAAGGAGGGAACTATAGTGCCAATCAAAAAGTACAAACCGACATCTCCGGCAAGACGCGGCATGTCCGTGTCTACGTTTGAAGAAATCACAACAAACCAGCCAGAGAAATCGTTGCTTGCGCCGCTGAGCAAAAAAGCGGGACGTAACAACCAAGGTAAAATTACGGTTCGTCACCATGGCGGCGGACACAAACGTAAATATCGTATCATCGATTTCAAACGGACTAAAGACGGCATACCAGGTAGCGTTGCTACGATCGAGTATGACCCGAACCGTACTTCCAACATTGCTTTGATCCACTATGCAGATGGAGAGAAACGTTACATTATCGCTCCTAAAGGTCTGAAAGTTGGGGATAAAGTTGAGTCCGGCCCTGCAGCCGACATCAAAGTTGGTAACAGCCTTCCTCTGGAGAATATTCCGGTAGGTACAATTATCCACAACATTGAGTTGAAACCTGGCAAAGGCGGACAATTGGTTCGTGCTGCTGGTACTGAAGCTCAGTTGCTGGGTAAGGAAGAAAAATACGTATCCGTTCGCTTGAACTCCGGTGAAGTACGCAGAATCCTCAGCGTATGCCGCGCAACGATTGGTTCCGTAGGTAACGAAGATCACGAACTGATCAAAATCGGTAAAGCCGGACGCAGTCGCTGGCTTGGCCAACGTCCAGAAGTACGCGGTGTTGTAATGAACCCGAACGATCACCCACACGGTGGTGGTGAAGGTCGCGCTCCTATCGGACGTAAATCGCCTATGTCTCCTTGGGGCAAACCAACCCTCGGTTACAAAACGCGTAAGAAAAACAAGGCATCTGATAAATATATCGTTCGCCGCCGCACAAAATAAGACGCTTCTGATAAGTTAGCTTAACGCGAAGCGTCGATTCGCGGTTTGAAGAACCGGATGAAGGGAGGATTCACACATGGGTCGCAGTTTAAAGAAGGGGCCGTTTATTGATGGCTACCTGCTGAAAAAAGTTGAGGATTTGAACGAGGCTGATAAAAAAGTTGTAGTTAAAACTTGGTCCCGTCGCTCAACCATTTTCCCTCAGTTTATCGGACATACGTTTGGTGTATATGACGGCCGCAAACACGTGCCTGTATACGTAACGGAAGATATGGTAGGTCACAAGTTGGGCGAGTTCGCGCCAACACGTACTTACAAAGGCCACGCGGGTGACGATAAGAAAACCAGAAGATAATTAACGTCTTCGTTTGAGAGGAGGGAAAACAATGGAAGCAAAAGCACATGCTAGATCGGTGCGGATTTCCGCTCGCAAAGCGAAACTGGTTGTTGACTTGATTCGCGGCAAGCAAGTGGGGGAAGCAATTGCAATTCTTCGCCACACTCCAAAATCCGCTTCTCCGGTAGTTGAGAAATTGCTTAACTCGGCGATCGCCAATGCTGAGCACAACTACTCAATGGACGTGAACAGTTTGTTCGTTAGCGAAGTTTTCGTTAACCAGGGTCCTACTATGAAACGTTTCCGTCCGCGCGCCATGGGCCGCGCAAGCCGGATCAATAAACGTACCAGCCACATTACTTTGGTGGTATCTGAGAAATAAGGAGGGATAACACGTGGGTCAAAAGGTAAATCCAGTCGGACTCCGAATCGGTATTATTCGCGATTGGGAATCTAAATGGTATGCAGGCAAAGATTTCGGTACTCTTTTAATGGAAGACGTCAAAATCCGGGAATACCTTAAAGGCAAGTTGAAGGATTCCTCTGTTTCCCGCATCGAGATCGAAAGAGCGGCAAGCCGAGTGAACGTTACAATTCACACTGCTAAGCCAGGTATGGTAATTGGTAAAGGCGGAGCAGAAGTAGAAGTACTTCGCAGCGCAGTTACAGCAATTGCTGGCGGCAAAAAGGTTCACATCAACATCAACGAAATTAAGCACCCTGAATTGGATGCTATTCTTGTTGCTGAAAGCATTGCACAACAATTGGAGCGTCGTGTATCGTTCCGTCGTGCTCTGAAACAAGCGATTCAAAGAACTATGCGTTCCGGCGCAAAAGGAATTAAAACTCAAGTTGGCGGACGTCTTGGCGGCGCTGAGATTGCCCGTTCAGAAGGTTATAGCGAAGGAACAGTTCCACTTCATACGCTTCGTGCCGATATCGATTACGGAACGGCTGAAGCACATACTACTTACGGCCGCATCGGCGTGAAAGTATGGATCTACCGTGGAGAAGTTCTTCCCCCAGCTAAGAAACAAGCTGCTCAGGAAGGAGGCAACTAATCATGTTGGTACCAAAACGCGTTAAACACCGCAAGCAACAACGCGGTCACATGAAGGGTATGGCAAAAGGCGGTACAGAACTTAACTTCGGCGAATTCGGCCTGCAAGCTCTGGAACCATCTTGGATCACTAACCGTCAGATCGAAGCTGCCCGTATTGCAATGACACGTTACATCAAACGTGGTGGTCAGGTTTGGATCAAGATTTTCCCAGATAAGCCTATTACTCAAAAGCCTCTTGAGGTTCGTATGGGTAGTGGTAAAGGTAACGTTGAAAAATGGGTAGCCGTAGTTAAACCGGGTAAGATTATGTTCGAACTCGGAGGCGTGTCGGAAGAAATCGCTCGTGAAGCGATGCGTCTTGCCGCTCACAAGCTGCCTGTAAAGACTAAGTTTGTGAAACGTGAAGAATTGGGTGGTGAAGCAAATGAAAGCTAATGAACTTCGCAACTTAACCACTGCCGAGATTGAACAGAAGATCGCTGGTTTCAAAGAAGAACTCTTCAATCTCCGTTTTCAATTGGCAACTGGCCAACTGGATAACCCGACTCGGATTCGTGACGTGCGCAAGGAAATAGCTCGTGCTAAAACCGTTATCCATCAAAGAGTACTTGGGATCAGTTAAGTGACGGCGGATGCTTAATCCGTAATCAGGAAGGAGGCTAACTATGAGCGAAGAACGTAATGCACGTAAAGTGCTGATCGGTAAAGTAGTCAGCGACAAAATGGATAAAACCATCGTAATTGCTGTTGAAACCTATAAGAAGCACAATCTGTATCACAAACGCATCAAGTCCACGAAGAAATTCAAGGCACATGATGAAGAGAATGTTGCGAAAATCGGTGATATCGTGAAAGTCATGGAAACTCGTCCGTTGTCTAAGGACAAACGCTGGAGACTTGTTGAAGTGGTAGAAGCAGCGGTTATCATTTAAGACGACCTATGAAGCTTGATCGGAAGGAGGGAATTAATAATGATTCAACCATTTACACGTTTGCATGTGGCTGATAACTCTGGTGCGAAGGAACTGATGTGTATCCGCGTACTGGGTGGTACTGGACGCCGTACAGCAGCAATCGGTGATTTGATCGTTTGTTCCGTTAAACAAGCAACACCAGGCGGCGTTGTCAAAAAGGGTGATGTTGTTAAAGCGGTAGTTGTACGTACCAAACGTTCCGTTCGCCGTAAAGATGGATCTTACATCGCATTCGACGAAAATGCAGCTGTTGTTGTAAAAGACGACAGAAGCCCGCGCGGAACACGTATCTTCGGACCAGTTGCTCGCGAACTTCGCGATAAAGACTACATGAAGATCGTTTCCTTGGCACCGGAAGTAATCTAAAGGAAATGTCCCAAAAAGTGTCATAGGAGGTGTAATAAATGCCTAGAGTGAAAAAAGTTCTGGAATCCCATAACAATAAACTGCACGTGAAAAAAGATGATGTGGTACTTGTGATTAGCGGGAAAGACAAAGGTAAAAAAGGCCGTGTCATCGCTGCTTATCCTCGTGAAAACCGCGTTCTGGTAGAAGGCGTGAACATGGTGAAAAAACACCAGAAGCCGAACCAGTTGAATCCACAAGGTGGAATCATTGAGCAAGAAGCTTCGATTCATGTGTCCAACGTAATGCACATTGATCCGAAGAGCGGTAAAGTTACCCGTATTGGTTATAAAGTGCTCGATAACGGTAAGAAGGTTCGGGTAGCTAAAAGATCCGGAGAGATTATCGACTAATACAGTCCTAAAGAAAGGAGGTAAATCTTCATGGCGGCAAGAATGAAAGAACGTTTTCTGAATGAAATCACACCTGCTTTGATGCAGAAGTTCAACTACACGACTGTAATGCAAGTGCCTAAGATCGAGAAGATCGTCATCAACATGGGTGTAGGTGACGCTGTTCAAAACTCCAAAGTACTTGATGCTGCAGTTAACGATATGCAACTGATTGCTGGTCAAAAACCGGTAATCACTAAAGCAAAGAAATCTATCGCCGGTTTCAAACTGCGCGAAAACATGCCGATCGGGGTTAAAGTAACACTGCGCGGAGATCGCATGTATTACTTCCTGGACAAATTGCTTAACGTAACACTTCCACGCGTACGTGACTTCCGTGGGGTTTCGACTAAATCATTTGACGGTCGCGGTAACTATACACTTGGTCTTAAGGACCAATTGATTTTCCCCGAAATCGAATATGATAAAGTAGATAAAGCACGCGGTATGGACATCGTTATTGTAACGACTGCTAAGACGGATGAGGAATCCCGTGAGCTTCTGACTCAGCTGGGAATGCCTTTCACAAAATAAGGACGTTTCATCCATTTCTCCGAAAATGTTTAGGAGGTGTCAGGCTAAGTGGCAAAAACTTCAATGAAAGTTAAACAACAACGCGAGCCCAAGTTCAAAGTACGTGCATACACTCGTTGCGAGCGTTGCGGTCGTCCACATTCGGTACTGCAAAAGTTCAAAATTTGCAGAATTTGTTTCCGTGAGTTAGCTTATAAAGGCCAGATTCCTGGCGTGAAAAAAGCAAGTTGGTAAGAAGTTTATAAACGGGAAGGAGGTTTACACACATGACTATGTCTGATCCTATCGCAGATATGCTTACTCGTATTCGTAACGCCAACACTGTGCGTCACGAGACAGTAGAAATGCCTGCTTCGACAATGAAAAAACAAATCGCGGACATTCTGAAGCGTGAAGGTTTCATCCGTGACGCTGAATTCGTTGAAGACAGCAAACAAGGGATTATCCGTATCTTCTTGAAATACGGCCCGAACCAGGAGCGCGTTATCTCCGGTCTAAAAAGAATCAGTAAACCAGGCCTTCGCGTTTACACGAAGAGCAATGAAGTGCCTCGTGTACTCGGCGGCCTTGGAATCGCGATTATCTCCACATCTAAGGGAGTTATGACCGACAAAGAAGCTCGTCAATCTAAATCGGGCGGAGAAGTTGTCTGCTACATTTGGTAATAAACGTCACAAGATAAGGAGGTGCAACACATGTCTCGTATTGGTCGCAAACCAATCGCAGTACCTAGCGGTGTAGATGTCACTTTGGACAACACCGTTATTACAGTAAAAGGTCCTAAAGGCACTTTGACTCGTGAGCTTCATAAAGACATGAAGGTTACAGTTGAAAATAACGAAATCACCGTTGTTCGCCCGTCGGACAACAAATTGCATCGTTCACTTCACGGCACAACCCGCTCCGTTGTCAACAACATGGTTAGTGGTGTGACTGAAGGTTTCTCGAAATCTCTGGAGCTGGTTGGGGTCGGATATCGTGCAAGCAAATCCGGAGATAAAATCGTACTGAACGTTGGTTACTCCCACCCGGTTGAAATCACACCGGAAGCGGGTATCGAGTTCGAAGTTCCTGCGAACACGAAGATCATCGTTAAGGGCATCGATAAAGAACGCGTTGGCGCTTATGCTGCCAAAATCCGTTCCGTACGTGAACCTGAACCGTACAAAGGTAAAGGTATCAAATATGAAGGCGAGCGTATCATCCGCAAGGAAGGTAAAGCCGGTAAGAAGAAATAACCGGTTTAATCTTAATTGTAAGATACCCCGTGCATCTTAAAGTGAAGCTGTTTACGGCAAACTGAAGGGAGTGAAAGGGAAGTCATGATTACAAAAGAGGATAAAAACAAGGCTCGTCTCAAAAGACACCTGCGTGTTCGTAAGAAAATTCAGGGGACTGCTGAGCGTCCACGTTTGAATGTGTTCCGTTCGTCGAAACACATCTACGCTCAACTGATCGATGACGTGTCAGGCGTTACTATCGTATCTGCCTCGACACTCGATAAAGATCTGAGTGCTAACATCGGAAATGGCGGTAGCGTTGAAGCTGCAAGCAAAGTAGGTCAATTGATCGCTGAGCGTGCCAAAGAAAAAGGATATGCTGTGGTTGTATTTGACCGCGGAGGATACTTGTACCATGGACGGATTCAGGCTTTGGCTAACGCAGCTCGCGAAGCCGGTCTTGAATTCTAGAATATTTCTAAAAGGAGGTTAACGACTTGCGTGTAGATCCGAACAGTTTAGAACTGACAGAAAGAGTTGTACACATTAACCGTGTTGCAAAAGTTGTAAAAGGCGGACGCCGTTTCAGCTTTAGCGCACTTGTTGTTGTGGGCGACGGCAACGGCTACGTCGGTGCTGGTATCGGTAAAGCCGGCGAAGTTCCGGATGCCATCCGTAAAGGCATTGAAGACGCCAAGAAAAACCTGATTCACATTCCAATCGTAGGAACTTCGATTCCCCATCTGGTTACTGGACATTTCGGCGCAGGACGCGTGTTGCTGAAACCAGCATCAGAAGGTACTGGCGTTATTGCCGGTGGTCCTGTTCGTGCGGTATTGGAATTGGCAGGCGTTGGCGACATCTTGACAAAATCTTTGGGTTCTTCGAATTCCATGAACATGGTCAATGCAACTTTGGAGGGACTTTCCCGTCTGAAACGCATTGAAGAGGTCGCGAAACTTCGCGGCAAATCTGTCGAAGAATTGCGCGGTTAAGGAGGGGAACGTCAATGGCAAAATTGCAAATTACCCTCGTACGCAGCGTAATCGGACGTCCAGAAACACAACGTGTTACTGTTAAGACGCTCGGCCTGCGTAAGACCAACTCGTCCGTGGTCCACAATGACACTCCTGCAATTCGCGGAATGATCAATAAAGTGAGCCACTTGTTATCCGTTACTGAAATTGAAGGCTAAACGCCTCTCATAAATTAACAAATATAAGGAGGTGCAAACGATGAAGTTACATGAACTTGCTCCAGCTCCTGGTTCACGCAAAGAACGCAATCGCGTTGGTCGTGGTCCTAGTAGTGGGAACGGTAAAACTTCCGGCCGCGGTCATAAAGGGCAAAACTCCCGTTCCGGCGGCGGTGTTCGTCCGGGCTTCGAAGGTGGACAAAACCCACTCTATCGTCGTCTGCCTAAACGTGGTTTCATTAATCCTACCCGTAAAGAGTATGCGATTGTGAACCTGGAAGATCTGAACAGCTTTGCTGAAGGAACTGAAGTGACTCCACAGTTGCTTATTGAAACTGGTGTTGTCAAGAATTCCAAAAGCGGCATTAAGATTCTCGGTAATGGCGAACTAGCCGTTAAATTGACTGTACAAGCAAATAAGTTCTCTCAATCTGCGGTAGAGAAAATCGAGGCTGCCGGCGGTAAAACCGAGGTGATCTAATGTTCAAGACGCTTAAGAATATATGGCATGTTGAAGATTTGCGCAAAAAGATCCTGTTTACCCTGTTCGTTCTGATCATTTACCGCATCGGTTCGTTTGTACCGGTTCCCGGTGTGAACAAAGATGTACTGGAATCAACAAATCAGAGCGGGGACGCTTTGATGGGTCTTTTAAACACCTTCTCGGGCGGAGCGCTCAAAAACTTCTCTATCTTTGCGATCAGTATTTACCCGTACATTACTGCATCTATCATTGTGCAATTGCTCTCTATGGATGTAATTCCTAAGTTTGCCGAATGGGCTAAACAAGGGGAGCACGGGAAAAAGCAACTGGCGCAAATTACCCGTTACGGCACCGTAGTACTCGGTTTGATTCAAGCTTTTGCTACATCAATCGGGTTTAACCGGATATATGGCACTGAGATGATTCCAAATGCAACTTTTGCGGATTACCTGCTTATCGCGATCATCTTGACGGCTGGTACATCATTCCTGATGTGGCTGGGTGAGCAGATTACAGAAAAGGGAATAGGAAACGGGATTTCGATCCTGATTTTTGCGGGCATCGTCGCCGCCATCCCGGGATATATTACCACTACGGCACAATCAAGCTTTATTCAGCCGGATCAGGTATTCCTGAATATTCTTAAAGTCGTTATTGTTCTGATCGTGATTATAGCGATTATTGCAGGGGTTATCTTTGTACAACAAGGTATCCGGAAAATCCCTGTACAATACGCTAAACGAGTGGTCGGTAACAAAATGTACGGTGGACAGAATACACACATTCCGCTTAAAATCAATGCGGCAGGTGTAATTCCGGTTATCTTCGCCGTATCACTGCTTCAATTTCCAATTGTAATATCGAGCTTCTGGGCAAGTCATGAATGGGCTAAATGGGTTACTGCAAATCTTTATTATGATAAGCCGCTCGGCATGGTCCTCTATGTGGTCATGATCATCGGATTTACGTTCTTCTATACGTTTGTTCAGATGAATCCGCAGCAAATGGCTGACAATATGAAGAAAAACGGTGGCTATATCCCAGGCATTCGTCCAGGTAAAGCGACTGAGAAATATTTGACCCGGGTAATGTCTCGTCTGACTATGTCAGGGGCGATTTTCCTGGCTCTGATCTCTGTCCTTCCGGTATTCTTTGGTAACTTGTCTGGTCTACCCCGTTCGGTCAAGATTGGTGGTACCTCACTGCTGATCGTAATTGGTGTAGCATTGGATACGATGAAGCAGATCGAGAGCCAATTGATCAAACGCCATTACAAAGGCTTCATCAATAAATAGTCGATAGGTTCCGGCGAAGCATAGACTCACAGACTTCCCGGCACCTATTGTGCTGTTTCTTGCTTGGTGGCGAACTTTTGGGGGGAGAAGAGAAATCGTGAACATTTTATTCATGGGCCCTCCTGGGGCAGGCAAGGGGACACAGGCTGCTGTAGTTGTAAAAGAGTTGGATATTCCTCATATTTCGACAGGTGATGCTTTCCGCTTGGCTATCAAGCAAGGTACTCCGGTTGGACTTAAGGCCAAATCTTATATCGATCAAGGTCTGCTTGTACCTGATGATGTGACCATTGGAATTGTTGAAGAACGGCTGCAGCAGTCCGATTGCGAAAAAGGTTTCTTATTGGATGGCTTTCCAAGAACCCTTTCGCAAGCGGAAGCGCTGGAAGATATCTTGAGCCGCTTGAATCGATCGTTGGATCATGTAATCAACTTGAATGTGGACCGTGGACTGTTGATGGCGCGCCTTACCGGACGCCGAATCTGTACTGTTTGCGGGACATCCTACCATTTGATTTTCAACCCGCCGAAGCAAGAAGGCATTTGCGATATTGATGGCGGTGCATTGTATCAACGTCCGGATGACAACGAAGAAAGTGTAGGCAAGCGTCTGGACGAGTATGACAATAAGACAGCGCCACTGCTTGCGTTTTATGACAATAAAGGTCTTTTGCGTCAGGTGAACGGGGAAAACGAAATCAATGTCGTTTCTTCCGAAATCGTATCTTTGCTGCGAGGTTAATGTAATGATCATTTGTAAATCCGAACAGGAACTTGCCTTTATGAGGGAAGCTGGTCGAATTGTTGCCGAGAGTCACCGTCTGATCGCTGAGGCCATTGAGCCTGGGGTAACGACTGGAGAACTCGACAGAATCGCCGATCAATACATTCGCAGTCAAGGTGCTGTGCCGTCTTTCAAAGGTTACAACGGTTTTCCTGCCAGCATTTGCGCTTCAGTCAACGAACAATTGGTGCATGGATTTCCGGGTAAGCGAAAACTGGTCGAAGGCGATATTGTTACGCTGGACATTGGTGCAGAGTACCGCGGTTATCACGGTGATTCCGCCTGGACTTACGGGGTGGGCAGCATTTCCGAACAGGCCCAGCGTCTGCTGGACGTAACGGAAGGCTCCTTGTACGCGGGACTGGCGTTAGTCAAACCGGATGTGCGCTTGTTTACAATCTCCCATGCAATTCAACAATACATCGAGGACGCCGGATTCTCCGTCGTACGCGAGTATGTTGGCCATGGCATTGGGGCAGAACTGCATGAAGAACCGCAAATTCCGAATTATGGCATAGCGGACCGCGGACCACGTCTGAAACCGGGTATGGTGCTCGCGATTGAGCCGATGGTTAACGCAGGGGACAGATATGTCAGAACGCTGGAAGATAACTGGACGGTCGTTACGGTAGATGGTTCACTTTGTGCTCACTTTGAGCATACAGTAGCAGTTACACCGGACGGCATGGAAATTTTCACAAAACTGAATGCGTAGGTGATCTTCACGTGAATACTGGGAGCAGCCCGCAGATTGGTCAAATCGTGAGAATTCTCAAAGGCAAAGATGCCGGAGAGGCTGCCGTTGTTATCGCAGTTGTTGATAGCAGATTTGTATATATTGCCGATGGAGACAAACGCAAGTTTGATGCACCGAAGAAGAAGAATATTCAGCATTTGGAGCTCATACCCTTCATCAGCAGTGAGATTGTGAACAGTTTGGAAGAAACCGGCCGGGTAACGAACGGAAAGCTGCGTTTTGCAGTCATGAAGTATGCTACACCTGCTGGAAAAAGTGCTTATGAGAAAGGAGACTAACTGTGGCTAAGGAAGATGTCATTGAAGTGGAAGGTACGGTCATTGAACCGTTGCCGAATGCAACATTTAAGGTTGAGCTTGAGAACGGTCATCAAATACTTGCCCATGTGTCCGGGAAATTGCGGATGCACTTTATCCGTATCCTAACCGGAGACAAAGTGGTCGTGCAGTTATCGCCTTATGATTTATCAAAAGGACGTATAACTTACCGTAAATAGATGGGAACTACAACAAAAGTTTTGCTTCGCAAAACTTTGAGGAGGTAATTAACATGAAGGTAAGACCTTCTGTAAAGCCCATTTGCGAAAAATGCAAAGTCATCCGCCGCAAAGGGACTGTTATGGTAATTTGCGAAAATCCGAAACACAAACAAAAACAAGGTTAAGAAGGGGGTGTAGCGTAAAATGGCTCGTATAGCTGGAGTGGATTTGCCACGTGATAAACGCGTTGAGATCGCCTTGACTTATATTTTCGGAATCGGTAAAACGACTTCCCAGAAAATTCTTAATGAAACAGGCATTGACGTTAACACACGTGTCCGTGATTTGACGGAAGATGAAGTCAGCAAACTGCGTGAAACGATCGACAAAGAAGTTAAGGTTGAAGGTGACCTTCGTCGTGAAATTTCCTTGAATATTAAACGTCTTACTGAGATCGGCTGTTACCGCGGTGTTCGTCACCGTCGTGGATTGCCTGTTCGCGGTCAACGTACTAAAACGAATGCCCGTACCCGGAAAGGCCCGCGTCGTACGGTAGCAAACAAAAAGAAATAAGAAGAGGTGATAAGAGACAATGGCTAAACCGAAAAAAGTCGTACGTACTAAACGTCGCGACCGGAAAAATATCGAGTCTGGCGTGGCACACATCCGTTCCACGTTCAACAACACTATCGTTACGATCACGGACCCTCACGGAAATGCAATTTCCTGGGCAAGCTCCGGCGGTCAAGGATTTAAAGGTTCCCGTAAATCGACTCCATTTGCAGCGCAAATGGCAGCCGAAACTGCTGCAAAAGCAGCTATGGAACACGGCATGAAGTCCGTTGAAGTTATGGTTAAAGGACCGGGCGCGGGCCGCGAAGCAGCCATCCGTTCCCTTCAGGCCGCTGGCCTTGAAGTAAACCTCATTAAAGACGTAACTCCGGTTCCTCACAATGGATGCCGTCCGCCGAAGCGTCGCCGCGTATAGTGAAATCAGAATTGTGATTGTGGTATAATTCTGACGCATCTGCTAATAATAGGTGTTTAGGCATACTACATGATACACCTGATGGGGTGACAGTTTCATATAGGAGCGACGTTTGAAGGAGGGGTACACTCGTGATAGAAATCGAAAAGCCGAAGATTGAGACCGTAGAAGCCAATGATGAAGGAACCTATGGGAAATTCGTAGTTGAACCGCTGGAACGTGGATATGGCACGACTCTGGGGAACTCGCTTCGCCGGATCTTGCTTTCCTCCCTTCCGGGAGCCGCAGTGACTTCGGTCCAAATTGACGGCGTTCTGCATGAGTTCTCGACCGTTCCTGGCGTAATGGAAGATGTGACGGAAATCATTCTGAACCTTAAAGCTCTTTCCCTGAAAATCCATTCAGACGAAGAGAAAGTGTTCGAGATTGATGCTGAAGGTGAAGGCATCGTTACCGCAGGTGATATCCGTGCGGACAGCGATGTTGAGATCCTGAACCCGGATCTTCATATTGCAACGCTGGGACCTGGCGCGAGACTTCACATGCGAATTTTTGCAGGCCGTGGCCGCGGTTACGTCCAAGCGGACCGTAACAAGCGCGACGATCAGCCCATCGGAGTTATCCCGGTGGATTCCATCTATACGCCTATCTCCCGTGTGAATTATGGCATCGACAATACTCGTGTAGGTCAAGTGACCAACTATGACAAGTTGACGATGGAAATTTGGACGGACGGCAGTATCAGACCGGAAGAAGCTGTTAGCCTGGGAGCCAAAATTTTGAACGAGCACCTCGTTTTGTTCGTAGGTCTTACGGACGAAGCGAAAGACGCCGAAATTATGGTGGAAAAAGAAGAAGACAAAAAAGAAAAAGTGCTTGAGATGACAATCGAAGAGCTTGATCTTTCTGTGCGTTCTTACAACTGCCTCAAACGTGCCGGTATTAATACCGTGCAAGAGCTGACTACGAAAACTGAAGAAGATATGATGAAGGTCCGTAACCTGGGCCGCAAATCTTTGGAAGAAGTTCAAGAGAAGCTTGAGGAACTTGGTTTGGGACTCCGTACAGAAGAATAGCTGGCAGATTGCTTGAGTAAAGGAGGGAAAACAAATGGCATACCAAAAGTTGGGCCGTGATTCCAGTGCGCGTAAAGCATTGTTCCGGGACATGGTAACGGATCTGTTTCTTTATGAGCGTATCCAAACAACAGAAGCTAAAGCGAAAGAAGTTCGTTCTATCGCTGAAAAGCTGATCACTAAAGCGAAAAAGGGCGATCTTCATGCTCGTCGTCAAGTAGCAGCATTTGTCCGCCGTGAGACTGTAGACGGTGAACAGGATGCAATCCAAAAATTGTTCTCTGACATTGCTCCTCGTTACACAGAGCGTCCAGGCGGATACACTCGTATCCTGAAGCTGGGACCTCGTCGTGGCGATGCTGCGCCTATGGTTTATCTTGAATTGGTAGACCGCGCGTAGGATCACAAGTTATGATTTCCGGATGTACCCCTTATCGCACATGCTCTATGTAGTATGGGCAGAGAAGTATTTAACGTTATTGTGCTGCAGGGGCATTTAGGCCCTGCCGTACAATATCCGCGGGAATCACCTTGTATAGAGTAGAAGGAGCTCCCGCCGGGGCTCTTTTTTTTTGAAGACGAATGGTGATGTAGTTTGGAACCGCTGAAAGGAAGAACGGAAATGCGTAATCTATTGATGAAGGTCAATTATGACGGTACCCGCTATGATGGCTTTCAGACCCAGCCTCAGGGCAATACGATACAGGACCATGTTGAACATGCCATACTGCATCTGACCGGCGAGAAACTCAAAATAACGGGCTCAGGACGGACTGATGCAGGTGTGCATGCTTATGGCCAGCCGTTTAACTTCCTTACCTCTTCCAAGATCCCGTTAGAGCGTTGGTGCTTGGCCTTGAATGCACGGCTGCCCCAGGATATCGTAGTCACTGAGGCACAGGAGGTACCGCTAGAGTTTCACTCTCGTAGAGGAGCTAAGCGCAAAACCTATCGGTATACGATTAATGGCAACCGTTTCCCGGATCCATTCCAGCGGCGATGGCAGCATCATCATCCGGTGAAGCTTGATATCTCTGCAATGCAGCAAGGTCTGGCCCATATTGTAGGCACCCATGACTTCACGTCGTTCGCATCAAGGAAATCTACGAAGACTTCACATGTCCGGACGATTTTTGAGGCGCATATGGAGCTTGATCTCAGTATGTGCCGGAACGGATCTGCAGACCAGGGAGTAATTCATACCTATATTACAGGCAGTGGCTTTCTACAGCATATGGTTCGCATTATTATGGGAACGCTGATTCATGTAGGGGAAGGTAAGATTCGTGCAGAGGCGGTTGCCGATATTCTTGCTGCCTGCGACCGTGCAGAAGCGGGGCCTACGGCTGTAGCTAAGGGATTAGCACTGTGGAGTGTGGAATATGACGAAGCAGGTAGCTAGATGTTCAGTGCATTTGTATTTATAAAATATTATGCGTTGAATATAAGAAATCACTTGCGCTAGTTATGTTTATGCTGTAATATAAAAGTTGTGTTTTCTTGATGGCTATCCCACAGCCCCGATCAAGAGAATGCCAACAAACAAGTTTTTCTTAACTCACATAATTGTAATCCAATGAGAAACAAGATATACGAAACAGATGATTTTCGTACGAGAACAAGGAGGAAACATTCATGCGTACCACCTATATGGCGAAGCCGAACGAAGTTGAACGCAATTGGCACATCATTGATGCCGAAGGCAAAACACTTGGTCGTTTGGCAAGCGAAGCCGCTGCTCTGATCCGTGGCAAACACAAACCGCAATTCACTCCACATGTTGATACTGGAGATTTCGTAATTGTTATCAACGCTGAGAAGATTCACCTGACCGGCAAGAAAATGCAAAACAAGAAATACTACCGTCACTCGATGCACCCAGGCGGTCTGAAGGTTACTGTTGCAGAAGACCTGATCAAAACCAGACCTGAGCGTATGATTGAATTCGCAGTTCACGGCATGATTCCTAAGACTCGTCAAGGGGATCACATGAAACTGAGACTCAAAGTATATGCTGGCGCTGAACATCCACATGCAGCACAAAAACCTGAAGTTTACGAACTTCGCGGATAAGAATAGAGGAGGACAGTTTCATGGCACAAGTACAATACTATGGGACAGGTCGTCGTAAACATTCGGTAGCACGTGTTCGCCTTGTACCGGGTGAAGGACGCATTGTCATTAACAAACGCGAGATGGACGAATATTTCGGTGTGGAAACACTGAAGATGATCGTAAGACAACCTTTGAACCTGACTGAAACTCTGGGCAACTACGATGTAATCGTTCTTGCACATGGTGGCGGCATTTCCGGTCAAGCTGGAGCAATTCGTCACGGGATTTCCCGTGCATTACTCAAAGTTGACCCTGAATATCGCGGTGCTCTGAAGAAAGCCGGCTTCCTGACTCGTGACCCACGTATGAAGGAACGTAAGAAATACGGCCTCAAAGCGGCTCGTCGTGCTCCACAGTTCTCGAAACGTTAATATCCCTTGTATATCAAGGAAATCAAGCCTCTGGCCTTTATGGTCAGGGGCTTTTTGTTTACTTTTAATTCAATTCCCCATCATCCAAAATACTCCAAAAACATTTCCCCATTACACTATAGATATCCCGAGTTAGTATGTAATATTTCATGCCTGCCTTGGCTCTGCCGGATTCCGGTAGGGCTGCTTTTTTTCTCCGAAAACTCTTGAGAAGCTGCGGGGCTTTGTATGCATTCAAAACTTTCACCCAAAATGGATAAAACCATTGACTTCGGTCCCGAATGCCTTATACTATTCCATATAAGATTAGTTGGAATTAGCGGGTATTGAGGTTTTAGTGTTTAATGAGATACCAGGATGGAGGAGCATATTAATGAACTTAATGGAGAAAGAAGATTTAATCAGAGTGAAGGCTGAGGAGCTGGAGAATTCAGCACCTGAGGATATCATCCGCTGGGCCGTAGAAACCTTTCCTAATATAACTTTCGCCTGCAGCTTTGGTGCTGAAGATGTTGTACTAGTTGATATGATTCGGAAAGTTAGTCCTTCAACAGACGTTTTTTATCTGGATACAGATTATCATTTCAAGGAAACGTATGAGACAAGAGATGTGATGGCTGAAAAATACGGAATGGAGTTTGTTCGCGTATCCCCACAAATTACACCGGAGGAACAGGCGGTTCAGTACGGTGAGGCACTATGGAATACCGATCCCAACCAATGCTGCGCGATCCGTAAAGTAGAACCGCTTACCCGGATTCTTTCACAGTATGATGCCTGGATTACAGGAATTCGCCGTGATCAGGCACCAACTCGCGCCAATTCCAAAAAAGTCGAATACGATAATAAGTTCGGTCTTGTTAAATTTAATCCGATTGCTAACTGGACCACAGAGGATGTATGGAACTATATCCGTGAGAATGATGTTGTGTATAACCCTTTACATGACCGTAATTTTCCGAGCATCGGCTGCGAGCAATGCACACGGGCGGTGATGCCAGGTGAAGATCCACGTGCGGGAAGATGGTCCGGATCGGACAAGACTGAATGCGGATTGCATAAATAAGAACGGAATTCGAATTGCACAGAAGGAGAGAGAGCATAGATGACTTCAATACTTCCTCATGGAGGGACACTGATCCAGCGTGTAGCTGAAGGGACACAGAGAGAAGAACTGCTTCAGCAGGCTTCTGGTCACAAATCGATTACCTTAAACACTTGGACTTTGTCAGATCTGGATCTGATCGGGGTAGGTGCATTTTCTCCGCTCACAGGCTTTCTGAATGAAGAAGATTACCACTCTGTAGTCAAAAGCATGCGTCTTGCAAATGGCACGGTATGGAGTATACCTGTTACTTTGTCTGTGGAAGATAAAGTGGTTTCAGGTCTTGCGGTAGGTGACAGGGTCTCACTGATTGGTGAGGACGACGGAGTTATTTATGGATTACTTGATATTGAAAGTATTTATAGTGTAGATCAGCAGCTTGAAGCGCAGAATGTGTTCAAAACAACGGATCCTGCACACCCAGGTGTGAGCAAGTTGCTGGCTAGGCCAACAACTTATGTTGGTGGACCCATTACCGTTCTAAATCGTCCGCAGCCGGAGAAGTTCGGAGAATTTTACTTTGATCCGGCCGAGACACGTCAAATTTTTGCGGACAAGGGTTGGAGAACTGTTGTAGGCTTTCAGACGCGCAACCCGGTGCACCGTGCACATGAGTACATTCAGAAGTGTGCAATGGAGGTTGTGGATGCGCTGTTCCTTAATCCTCTGGTAGGAGAAACGAAGTCTGATGATGTTCCAGCCAATGTACGCATGAAAAGCTATCTTGCACTGCTGGATAACTATTATCCGGAAGACCGCACTTTTTTGGGTGTATTCCCTGCTGCAATGCGTTACGCCGGACCGCGGGAAGCGATTTTTCATGCGATGGTTCGTAAAAATTACGGTTGCACCCATTTTATAGTCGGCCGGGATCATGCGGGTGTAGGTGATTATTACGGCACTTATGAAGCCCAAGAAATTTTTTCGAATTTCACAGCAGACGAGTTAGGAATTACCCCATTGTTCTTTGAACACAGTTTCTTCTGTGTGAAATGCGGTAACATGGCTTCAAGTAAGACCTGCCCACATCCAAGCGATCAGCATTTGACATTGTCAGGCACGAAAGTGCGCGCGTTGCTAAGAGATGGGAAATGCCCGCCTCCGGAATTTACGCGTCCAGAGGTAGCAGAAATTCTTATTGAGGGAATGTCCGCAGAAGTCACTGCCCAATCCTAATAGCCAGTACTATTTGGCCCTCTTGTCCCATATAGATGAGTAGAATCTATCGGGACGAGGGGGTCTTTGTTATGTCTGGCCGGAAGCAAGGGGAAGTCTCGGTCTGGATCACATGGAGCAGCATCAAAAAAAGCATGGTAGGTGCTGTTTTGCTGGTAATAATGATCGGCATTATTGCTTATGATATGCCAACTGCCAAGACGCTGAATTACTGGAGCCTGCCATTGTCAGGAAAAGTAATTGCTATTGATGCAGGGCATGGAGGCCCTGATGGGGGGGCAGTCAGCCGGGATGGCTTGATTGAAAAGGATATCAATCTTTCAGTCTCTTTATACCTGCGGGATTATTTACAGCAGGCAGGAGCGATAGTGATCATGACCCGGGAAGGCGATTATGACTTAGCCCAGCAAGATACCAAAGGCTACTCTAAGCGCAAGACAGAAGACCTGAAGCAACGGGTAAGAAGTATAGAGGAGAAGGGGGCAGATTTGTTTATAAGTGTGCATATGAATAGTGTGCCTTCAGGACGCTGGAGCGGAGCGCAGACCTTCTATTACCCGAACAACGAAGGGAATAAAGCTTTGGCGGGCTTTGTACAGGATGAGCTCAGAACCACACTTGAGAACACGGACCGGGTTGCGAAGACTGTGAATACCGTGTATTTGCTGAAAGCATTAAAAATGCCTGCAGCACTTGTAGAGGTAGGCTTCCTCTCCCATCCTCAGGAGTCGGCTTTACTTGGGGATGACGTCTACCAGCGAAAGGTTGCTACCAGCATCTACCGGGGGATTCTGAGATACGCTTCTGAACGGTCTTGAGTAGTTACTACGCTTTTGCGGAAGGGTAATGGTATAATAAATCAAAAATACCGGTACCTTACCCGTCCGGAGAGGAAATAGAGGTGCTTTCCATGCTGACCAGGGAACAAATTCAGGAATTATTGCAGCCGCTTACTGACCCGGAATCCGGGAAAAGCCTTATCGAATTGCAGCTGATTCGCGATATCATGGTCAAAGAGGACCGAATCTCACTATCTCTTGTATGTCTCGATACCGATGAGAAAAGCCGTATGGAGCTTGAACAAAGTGTTCGCCTCTTGCTGGATGAGGGAGGAGCGGGCAATGTTCATATCCGGTTGCGTGATGCCACAGATTATGAGCGTGCTATTCTTCGCGGAGAGAGCTCGGAGGACCATACCGTGCAAGAACAAGGCGAACCGTTAAAAGGACACGCAGCGGGTCTTGAGGGGCATGAGCTGATCAATGAGAACTCAGGTGTGAAGTTCATCGCGATTGCCAGCGGCAAGGGTGGAGTAGGCAAATCGACAGTCACCGTTAATTTGGCAGTGGCATTGGCCAGAAAAGGCAAAAAGGTCGGACTGATTGACGCTGACATCTATGGTTTCAGCATTCCCGATATGATGGGGATTGAAGAAGGCCCGATTGTAGAAGAAGGAACTATTATTCCTGTCGAACGTTTCGGAGTAAAAGTCATGTCTATGGGCTTTTTTATCCGTGAGAATAGCCCTGTCATTTGGAGGGGACCAATGCTTGGCAAAATGCTTCGCCAGTTCTTCAGCGATGTCGGCTGGGGTGAGCTTGATTATATGCTGCTTGATTTGCCGCCTGGAACGGGTGACGTAGCACTTGATGTCCATCAGATGCTGCCGCACAGTAAGGAGATCATTGTTACTACCCCTCATGCAACCGCGGCATTTGTAGCGGCGAGAGCGGGCTCTATGGCGCTGCAGACCGATCATGAGGTTCTTGGGGTCATTGAGAACATGGCTTATTATGAGTGTTCTTCCTGCGGAAAGAAGGATTACATCTTTGGCCGGGGAGGCGGAGCGAGATTGGCTGAAACCCTTCATACGGAGCTGCTTGCCCAGATTCCTCTGGGCGCACCGGATAATCATATATCCGAACCGGATTTCTCGCCGTCTGTGTACAAGGCGGAGACAGCAACCGCACAGCTGTTCGCTGAGATGGCTGACAAGTTGATTTCCAAATACGAATAGTGTGTGTAAATAACCAAAAGAGGCCGGTTCCGTGTAATAGGAAGGCCTCTTTTTTTGAATCAGGATCCTGAATCATCACTGCCTTTGTTTCCACTGCTTCCCTTCTCTTTACCTGAATCCTTCTTTTCAACCTTAGGCTGCAATTCGTCTTGAACTACAGTCTTAAGGAGATCGAGTACCTCCATTCGGAATAATGGATTTTGCATGGCTTCCTGCATGATGGTCATGGATTGTTTGCGGTAATCAGAGGTTTTGGTAAGATCAAGGAACATCTTCATCATTTCAGGTGATTTCATGATTTCAGCAACGGACTTCTGGTATGTTGGATCTTTAATCAACTGAAGGTGGAGCTCTTTGTTTTGTGAATTAATTGCTTTTGCGAAATCTCCTGCGAACTGTGGATCTGTCATGATTTTTTCAATTTCCTTCTGATACTCCGGTGCAGTGATGGTATCCTTTACCGCAACTCTGATTTGCTCGTTGGTTTGCATTGGCATCATCTTCATACTCAGGCCGCTGGAGCTGCTTCCCTCAGAGCCGGAGCTTGGAGCAGACAATGCCTCCTGCACTGCTTTCTTTCCCTCTTCGCTTTTCAATATATCTACAACCATTGTCTTCATTTCCTTGTAACTGACCTGTCCGGAAGAGGAACTGCTCTGTTCGCTGCCACAAGCCGTTAGGGTGATAACCATGCTGAGCAACAAGCTCCCAGTCCACAAAGTCCTCCACTTCATTGGCGCTGCCCTCCTTTATGGGATTCCTGCATGTAGTATGCCGCAGAGGTAAGCTTTTATGTTGCGCTTGGAATGGTTTTTTGACGGTAAGCTTGGTAAAATAAATCTGACGTGTGGGAGGTGAAAAGGCTGAGTATAAGGAAATGGTTTTATTTATTCTGGACCACGCTTCTGATCGGGGCGGGAGGGGCCGTCATTGCCGGACTTTTACTGCAAGTTGTTAACGGTGGAATTGATTTCAAAAGCACAGCCGATTCATTAATCTATCCGCTGATCCTTCTAGGCTACGGCATGCTTGTGAGCGTTTACGCTCAACTAGGTTTTTTTGCGTATCTGATTCTGAATTATATGGGAATCGGGGTGTTCCCGCGAAAGGCATGGCAATATATCCAGATTATACTGTCTCTGCTTGCCCTGCTCGAACTGATTTTTTTGCGTACTTTTGTAGGCGGAGGCAGAAATGTAGTCTCTGATTTGCTTTTGGGCATCGGCATTCTGCTTACTGCGATTATCGTGGCCTATTTCAAAGTACGGAGCACGAACAGATCAGCCTGGATTCCGACATTTTTCTTTTTGACAGCCATTACCATAGTGGAGATCATTGGAGTACTCCGCATAGGAGTAGACAGTGCCACTGTTTTTATTGTGGTCCCGCTCATTGCCTGTAATGCATTCCAAATCTTGATGCTCCACCGGATCCTTAAGCCAAAACAATGATAAAATATGCAGTAAACAACCCCGCTCCTCGGTTATGAGAAGTCGGGGTTTTGTAAAAAAAGGATACCAGCCTGAATAGCATGGCGTAGCTGTTTCTACTTGATAAGATTAAAAACAGAAGCAGCAGGTTAATCTTTAAGAACAGCGTACATAACTAAAAATCGATTGAAACGACTAGGAGGGTATATATGAACATCAAGCGCTATATGATAAAAGACAAAAATGAATCTGTCCTGAAAAAACTCGATCCCGAAGAGAGCGGGGACTTTAAATCAAAGGAAGAGGCAGAGGCCGAAATGGCAAAGCTCAAGGAGCGTCTCGCCGAACTGCAGGATATTCTTTTCGCCCAGAAAAAGCACTCACTACTGGTCATTCTTCAAGGAATGGACTCCAGCGGGAAAGATGGAACGGTCAAGCATATTTTCTCCGGCATTAATCCACAAGGATTTATGGTCACCAGCTTCAAAAAACCTTCCTTGGAGGAGGAAGCCCACGATTTCCTGTGGAGAGTGCACATGAAGACACCTCCCAAGGGTTACATCGCCGCATTCAACCGTTCTCATTATGAGGATGTTCTGGTACCCCGGGTGCACGACAATCTCAAAAAAGAAGAAATGAAACGTCGTTTCCGCTACATTCGTGAGTTTGAGGCCATGCTGGCGGAAGAGGGAACAACGATAATTAAGCTTTTTTTGCACATCTCCAAGGATAAGCAGCTAGAAAAGATCCAGGAACGGCTGCAGGACCCGACCAAACATTGGAAGTTTGATGCAAGTGATCTGCAGGAGCGGGAGTATTGGGACGATTATCAGGAAGCATATGAAGATGTCTTTAAGGAGACCAGTACCGATAATGCACCGTGGTATTGGATTCCTGCCAATCACCGTTGGTACCGCAATTACTTGGCTTTAGCCATTGTTGTCAAGACCCTGGAGAGTCTGGATCTGAGCTATCCAAAGCTGGATACTCCCACACCTGATATTTCAGAACTCATTTCTCCGCGGCACTAGGATATTCACCTTGGGCAACAGAAGGACAGCGAGAAACAAACTTGGATCTTACATGCCGGCAGCATCTTCCAAACCTTCATTGAGCATAGCGGAATCACGGACTTCCTTGCCCTCAGCACTGCTTTGGCTGATTAGTTCGGATACAGTTACAAATTCATAGCCTTGACTACGGAGGTTATCAATAATCTGCGGAAGGGCTTCATGGGTCTGCTTGCAGGAATCACTCGCATGTAAAAGCACAATATCACCGGGATGTGCCTTGCTGGTCACACGTTTCACGATATTATCCACACCGATGTTTTTCCAATCCAGCGAGTCTGTATCCCACTGTATCACCTTGTATCCCAGACCGCTTGCAACCTGAAGTACCCTTTTGTCAAAATCACCATTCGGCATCCGGATCAAATTAGGCTCTTTGCCGGTCAATTCAGTCAGTACAGTGTGGGCAGTTGTAATCTGGGTCTTGATTTCTTCATTACTCAAGGTGCTGTAATTGACGTGCTTGTGGCCATGGCTGCCGATTTCGTAACCGGCGTCTTTAATGCTTGTAACAATTTCCGGATGTGTTTTGCTCCAGGGAGATGAGAGGAAGAAGGTCGCTTTATCTACCTTTTTATCTTCGAGCACCTTCAGAATCGGTCCAGGCCGTTTCTCTCCCCAGCTGATGTCAAACGTTAAGGCGATGAGCTTCTTCTCTGTCGGTACGCTGTAAATGGCGGAAGGGGCTGTTTCCGAAAAAACGGTAATATTGCCTCTCTCGACATAAACGACACCGGCAGCAAGAAGCGCAGCGGCAAAGATATAGATGAACCGTTTTATCTTTTTGCCGCTGAATACATAAAATGAATTCATATTGTTAGCGCTCCTCTCCCATGCGAAATGCTTGTTTGTTCTAAATGTATGCTCGTACAGGGCGCTTATGACCTTATATATGTCCAACATACGTTCAGGAGGTAATTATGCTGTCTTTCCCCGCTTTCGCAAGAGATGTATCCGCAATTCGCAAAGCAGTATTACTCGCTCTTTTATTATTTGTGGCGGGAGGGATTATTGGCTGGATTGGCACTGGCAGTCTGCAAAGGCTTCTATCCGATCAGTTGGAGGGTTTGAGTAAAATCAGCGGCAGCCTTAAAGAGTCCTCACATCCGAAATGGAGCTTTTTTCAATTTATATTTCTGAACAACAGTATCAAAGGAGTGCTCATTATCTTCTTAGGCGCTATATTCGGAATATTGCCTGCAGTGTTTTTATTGATTAATGGTGGAGTGATCGGTTATCTGATTCATTTGTCAGCCATGCAGGGACTAGATATGTTTGACCTTATCGTTAAAGGACTGCTGCCGCATGGGATTATTGAAATCCCGGCGATCATTATCGCCTGCGCGTTTGGTTTGCAGTTTGGCTGGAATGTAATCTCCGATTTGTTCAGTTCAGCTGCCACGAGAGAACAGAGGAGCGGTGCGTGGCCGGCCTTTATGCGCCAAACTCTAAGAGCCTCCATATGGATTGTTATTCTGCTGTTTATTGCCGCAATCATTGAAAGCACAATTACTTTTTCGTTGTTATCATAAAAATTCAGAGAATTGAGCATAACATTAAAGCCTTTCATTCCGGGGACAGAAAGGTAAAGCTATATGCTCGAGCTTGGAAGATGGCCATGCAGTATATTTTAATAATTATGGTTATAGATGCGATGCCCCGGTTAATCTAGTGTAAGTGGATATCTAACGCAGCTTTTCCCAACCCATGGACTATCTTCTTTAGCACAAGTAGCAACATTTAAGAATTTGTCGAATTTAATTTGATGAAGGAGGCCAAGCATATGTTGGGAATGTTGTTCAATGAAAAAGAGTGCAAGGAGCTGGATTATGTTCTTCGTAAAGAGCTTGATGAAATGCTCCTTGATTTAAGTGATCAACGCTTGGACCAAAATATCAGACATGCCATAGCCAATCGATATAAAACTGTATTCCGGATGTATGCGCGTTTTGCCCCGCAGAAGGAGCTATCCAAGTATGCATGGGGAGGACGTTATTCCCAGTCTAAACATTAGAAAAGTGATTTTAATTAAATAGGTTGACTAAAAGGGAGCCGCTGTGATACATTATATCTCGCGCTCCTTTTCAATGTGTTGAAGAGTAGCCGTCGGCAAGAAAAGATGAAAAAAACATTTTTTTAAAAAAACACTTGCCAAATACTTAAGAGCTGTGATATATTATAAAGGTCGCCGCTGAGACGCGGTGATGAAGTAAAAACGAGACATTGATCTTTGAAAACTGAACAACGAGTGAGTGGGATTTCACGCAAGTGAGATCCAAAAATAGAGAATATTTTATTCTCGTCAGATGTTTCAAAATGAGCAATCGCTCTTTCTAAATACCAATTTGGAGAGTTTGATCCTGGCTCAGGACGAACGCTGGCGGCGTGCCTAATACATGCAAGTCGAGCGGAGCTTATCCTTCGGGGTAAGCTTAGCGGCGGACGGGTGAGTAACACGTAGGCAACCTACCCTCTAGACTGGGATAACTACCGGAAACGGTAGCTAATACCGGATAATTCCT
>NZ_LVYY01000023.1:0-65019 GCF_001909085.1 Paenibacillus sp. P32E
GGAATAATACTACTAACTATGATTAATGATAAGATGAAAAATAGAAAAGCATTATTTTTGTTGATTTTTGGATTCATTTTTTTATTTTTGATTTTTATTAATGGTTCACGGGCAGGTTTATTATCATTTGTGTTGGGATTTAGCTGCATTTTTATTGAGAATTTGAAAGTGCAAAATTATCGTATTAAAATGGAAAAGTTTTTATTATTCCATGCTGCTGCAACAATAATCGTTATTAGTTGTATAGTTTATTTTAATAAAATCTCCAATCTTTTTTTTAATAAGTGGAATGGAAGCTCTGATATTTCATCAGGCCGAGAGTTTATGTGGCAAGAAACAATTAAAGATGCTAATTTTTTTGGGCATGGAAGTAATTACTTTTATCAAAAATTTTTTATCGGAGATGCACATAATATTTTTGTTCAAGTTCTGGGTCAGTACGGGATGATCCCATTATTATTATTTGTACTTATGATAGTTTACTTAGTAATTCTTTTAGTTAAGTTAAAAGATACTAATTATTATGCAATATTTTTATCATATTTAACTTTGGGTTTATTCGAAAATGTTCTGTTTATTAACTTTAGATTTGGTACTATTACATTTATTATATGGGTTTTTATAGGATTACTTTTAGATAAAGACTATGAAGGAACGGGAGCAGATACTAAGTGAAAATACCTAAAGTAATACACTATTGTTGGTTTGGTGAGGGTGAGAAAAATGAGTTGATGAACAAATGTATTAATTCTTGGAAGGTATACTTGCCAGACTATGAAATAAAAGAATGGAATGAGAAGAATTTTGATGTAGAAAGTAATAGATATACACAAGAGGCTTATAAAGAAAAAAAGTGGGCTCATGTTACTGATTATGTCAGATTGTATGTTTTGTATCATCATGGTGGAGTTTATATGGACACAGATGTAGAAATTTTAAAAAATATTGATGTTTTTTTATTACATTCTGCATTTTCAGGCTTTGAAGATATAAACTTAATACCTACTGGGATAATGGGAGCTGAAAAGAATAATGCTTGGATAAAAGATTTACTTACCTACTATGATGGAAAAACATTTTATAAAGATAATGGGGAATTGGATTTGGTTCCCAACACTAGAACGATAACAGAATTATCCTATAAGTATGGGCTGGTATCTAATGGACAATACCAAGTATTGAATCAGGAAGTTTATATTTATCCAAAAGAGTATTTCTGCCCAAAAGAATATGCTAGTAATAAAATTAAAATTACTGAAAATACTTATTGTATACATCATTTTAATGGTTCGTGGTTAGACAAAAATACTAGAGTGAAAAGATTTTTAATACAACATTGCGTTAAAATTATTGGAGTGGAAAAATACTTGAAAATACGTTATTTGTTTAAGTAAAGTAAAATAAATAATAACTGAACGATGTATCATTTAAATAGTACTTGGAACATTTATTGACATGAGTGATAATACGCAATAGATTAGCAACTTTTGGAATAATAAAATTAAGTTGAAGTCAAAGATTTTTGATTTCAGAAACACGAGGGTGTAGATGGTTGATTCTTAGCGGGTAGAACCCAATAACTTTCACTTATACCCAGTCCACTGAGTGAACAATAGATTGAAAACACACGGTAGACTTACCCATGAGGCCACCTCCTGAATCGAGTGTGTTCGTGTACATTCGATTACCAGTAGTCGGTCTTTTTGTTTGTTTTTGTATTGACTTGTATTAGGTTGATTAACTTCCTTTGATTAGAGTCATTTAACAAGAGAATGGACTGATAAGAGTGATTACACGGAAAATATTAAAAAATGCTTTTTATTTGTTTTTTGGAAATATTTCAGTGAGAGTTATTCTTGCTATTGTGACAATTTTATTTGCGCGTAATATTGGACCAGACGAATATGGTATATTCGCAGTAGCGATAGCCTTTTCTAATATCGTCGCTTATTTCACAGACTCGGGTTTAACTAACACATTTATGAGAGAGGCGACAAAGGAGAAAGCAAATATCACCAAATTAATAAGCAGCTATTTTAGAGTTCGTTTAGTTCTTGCTTTATTAGCAATTGTATTTTCATATTTTTTTATTAATTCTTTTTATAGTGATCCAAATATAATAAAAATAATTAATTTAATTGTATATCCTACTATTATTGGTGTTGCTTTACAAGGAGTAGGTACGGTTTTTTTTCAGGCAAACGAACGAATGCAATTTTCTGCTGCTATAATGGTAACACAAGGAGTCACTACATCATTATCAATATTTTTAGGTATTATATTAAAGGTTCCTTTAACACAGGTAGCCATAATGTATGGTTGTTCTTCACTTGTAACTGGGTTCGTGTCCATTATTCTTGTTCTTAGATATACTTCGTTACATAAGGGATGGGACAAATCGATACTTATCAATTTACTTTCTTTTACTATAAATGGGATAATTATTATTATGCTACCTCAACTTGGACCTATTATCTTGGAAAAAGTTAGTACACTAAGTGAGGTGGGGCTTTTTTCTACAGCCTATAGAATTCCATCAGTCTTGTATCAAATTCCAGGTATCATTGCAATTGCATTTTATCCTAGGCTATTCACCTATGGAAATGATGGTGATTATCAAAACCATAGGAGTTTATCTAAATTTGAACTGAAACTAATGTCTTTTATAGGTATGTTAATAGGATTGCCATTTGTTCTAAATTCTGAATACTGGATTGTAGCGCTTTTAGGTGGAGAGTGGATTAAATCTAGCGCAGCTTTATCGATATTATCATTTATGATTATTCTCCAATCAATTAATTATCCTTTAGCAGATTACCTAACTACTATTGGTCATCAGTCAAAAAGGACACTAGTTATGGCTATTGGCTTATTAGTAGCAATCTTAGGATACCTAATAATGGGATTTTATTACGGCATGTTAGGGGCGGCGTTCACTGCAATCTTAACAGAAACAACATTATTGATTGGTTTTTGTATTTTTATTAAAAATGGTTTATCCTTTTTTATAAGTGGTGTAAAGTTCAATTTGTTTAGTTTTATCATTTGTATTAGTATTTATTACTTCCTACCAAAAGACAGGCCTCTAATATTTTTGTCCCTAACAATGATATTTTTTGTTTTGTTAGTTATACTACTTGATCAACAAATACGCCAAATTATTAAAGATAAAATTGTAGTTAAGTTTAAGCATTTTCAAAAATCAAAAAGTGAATAAGTTCAATCTACACACTGACTGATTGGAACTAGAAAGTAAGATTCTTTATAAAGTCTGCTTAATTTATATAATGGACAGTATAAGGGGAAATTGAATTTATATAACATATAATGAAAAGAAGTGTGAGCCTCAGATGTTTATAAATCTTTAATCGTATATAGAGCATAAGGTATATTGGGAGCAAAGAATCAATCCTTAATATAGGAAGTGGCTTATGAATATCAGAGATTTCAGAAAGAATCCAGGCAAGTACAGAAAAAGAACCTTTCTTCTGTACTTGCCTGTTCTATTAATATTTTTATTGCTCTTTACTGCAGGTCGTGTTCTTATCCTCCACCAGTCGCCCCAACAAGCAGACGTAATCATCGTTCTAAGCGGGGGAGTGGGCCGAATTGAAAATGCCGCTGAATTATATAAATCTGGTTATGCCCCTTATGTGTTACTGTCGAACTCTAAAGAAATATCCAGTACATCCGGTGACATGCTCCAAACCGCCCTTGCACTTGGAATCCCTGAAGATGCCATACTGTCCGAAAATGCGGCGCTCAGCACCTACCAGAACGCTGAGCTGACACTACCGATCATGAAGCAGCATGGCTTCACTTCTGCTATTGTTGTTTCTTCTGAGTTTCATATGCGGCGGGTAAAGTTACTATTTGACCATGTTTACAAGAAATCAGGTATTGAACTGACTTATATCGGTTCAGATTCGGGATACAACGCTAATTATTGGTGGAGTGACAAGTACAGCCGGGAGACTACATTTAGCGAGTATACCAAGATGATTGGGAATGCCTTCGGATATAATGGACCTGAGGCCAAAAATGCTCTGGAACAGATAAAACGATGGTTTCGCTAGATTCCGATTGCTAAAATAGTAGCAGTGGATCGAAGTGGCATAAGCTGGTGGGTAAGGAACGGAGACGGAGGCCTAACGGTCTCCGTTTCTTTTTCGCGGGTTAACCAGGAAACTGTTGAAACACTATTGCCGTAGACCCACTTGATGTATAATTATTCCGGCAAGTCTAGTAACTGCTCTCTTTCTTGGGAGTAGAACGTTGATAGTCAGGAATACTTATTATGTTTGGGGGCGATGAGAGTGAAGGGCAAGACAATGAAAGTGTTGGCAGCGTGGGGGATGCTGCTGAGTTTGCTGGGCGGGGGAGTTGCTAATGCGGCGACGGTAGTACAGCAGACATCGTCTTATGTTTTTGTGGATGTACAAACCACGTATTGGGCAAATGAAGCGATTCAGAGTATGGCGAATCAAGGCATCATTACAGGTAATCCAGATGGCTCCTTTAAGCCGGAAGCGGCCATTACGCGGGAACAGCTGGCTAAGCTGATTACGCTGACCTTTGGGCTTGACTTGGTCTTGGACGGAACACAGACCTTTTCGGATGTGAATTCTTCTTCCTGGGCTTACAAGTATGTTGAAACGGCCAAGGATTATCTCACCGGGTATTTCCCTATGAAGGGGAAGCCGTTTTTTGATCCCCAGGCGAATGCTACCCGTGAAGATGTTGCGGTTGCGCTTGTTCGTGCGATGGGACTGGAAACCGAAAGTGTTGACGCCGATGAAGTGCTCCGCTATAAATTCAACGACTATGAGGATGTAACTCCACAACTGGCTAAGGAAGTAGCGGTTGCCGTGGATAAGAAGCTGATTCAAGGATTTCCGGATGGCACATTCAGACCGAATAGCCCGATTAATCGTGCTTCTGTAGCCACTTTGCTGTACCGTGTGCTGAAATCTTCCTATACTACGGCTACACAGGATGTGAAGCTGGACGTGCAGGTTCCGAAGCAGGTTTCGGACAGAACCGTTAAGGTAACCGGTAAAGTGAACGCTGACGCGAAGGTCTATATCAATGATGAAGAAGTAGAGAATGTAGATGGGGCTTTTGCTGAGGCTTATGATCTGGATGAGGGTGAGAAGGTCTACGAATTTGTAATCAAGGCCGTGCTGCCGAATGGTCGCTCTAACACAGTCACCAAGCAGGTCACTTATCAGACTTCAGGACCTCAACTCACGGTGCAGGCCCCGGAAACATCCAATCAACCTACGGTTAAGATTACCGGGAAGGTTAAGGACAGTGGCGATACCAATCCAGAGGTTACGATTAATGACAAAACAGCCTATGTTTCTTATAATGGCGATTTCAGTGAAGAGCTGACCTTGAAGGAAGGTATCAACAAGATTGTTGTGACTGCTGTCAATAAGTATGAGAAGAAGGCAGTGGTGGAGAAGCAGATTGTTGTTACCTTGGGTGGTCCCGTACTGACACTGGATCTGATCCCGGATACTAGCAACAGTAAGACTATAACGTTAAGTGGAACAGCCACAGATAAGAATGACAGCTCTCCGAAGATTTATATGAATGACGAATTGGTGGGCAGCTACGGTTCTTTCAATAAAACGGTGACGCTCAAGGAAGGCGATAATGTCTTTACCTTCAAGGCCACTAACAGCCTGGGCAAAAGTTCTGCAGTGATTACCAAGACGATTACGTTCAGTGTGGGTGGACCTGTGCTGACGCTGGACCTGATTCCTGAAGCAAGCAATAGCAAGACTATAACTTTAAGCGGTACAGCTACGGACAAGAATGATAGTAGTCCGAAAATCTACATGAATAATGAGCTTGTGGGCAGCTATGGTTCTTTTAATAAGTCGGTGACCCTTAAAGAGGGAGACAACATTTTCACCTTTAAAGCAACCAACAATATGGGTAAAAGCTCGGCTGTCCTCACCAAAACGATTACTTTCAAAGTAGGGGGTCCTGTACTGACACTGGATCTGATCCCGGAGTCTAGCAGCAGCAAGACTGTAACCCTGAGCGGGACAGCAACAGATAACAATGACAGTAGCCCAAAAATCTACATGAATGACGAACTCGTAGGCAGTTACGGTTCTTTTAATAAGTCTGTAACGCTAAAAGAAGGGGCAAACGTCTTCACTTTCAAAGCAACTAACGATTTAGGTAAAAGCTCAGAGCCTGTCACGAAGACTATTACATTTTCGGTAGGCGCCCCCGTTCTTGCTCTGGACTATATTCCCGAAACGACTAGTAACAAACAGCTTACGCTGAGCGGGAATGCCACTGATCAGAATGACAGCTCTCCGAAAATCTATCTGAACGACGAGCTGGTAGGCAGTTATGGAAGCTTCTATAAATCGGTCACTTTGGCTGAAGGAAGTAATAAATTTGTGTTCAAGGTTACCAATAGTTTTGGAAAAGTAACTACGGTTGAGAAGACTGTCATTTACACCCCGGCACCAAGTAAAGAGTAGGATTACAACGATCTATGCAAATGGTATGGATGTAATGGTGGAGCAGAGGATATCTCTGTTCTGCCATTTTTTTGTTTTAGGAACTGAGTGTGTATAAGGCTCAAGCCTTCCCCCCAACCAAAAACCCCAGCCCCGGCACCCGCTTCACCACCATACTGAGCCCTAGCGACCCTGCAACAGCTATCACTGTGGTTGGGAACCAGCTCAGGTAGCTGTCATAGAGGTTGTGCTCCATGAAGTTCAGCAGCAGGATGAAGATACCATAGTGGAAGATCAGGATGGCGAGAGATTCTTGGCCGATGTAGGTGAGGAAGGCAGTGAAGAATCTGGATTTGGAGAGCAGTTGGGTCATTTGGATGGTGAGCAGGCTGCCGGCGATCCCGGCGGTGTAGAAAAGAAGCAGATTGCCGTATTCCCTATTGTTCATATCTACATAGCTGTTGAAGTAGGCTGCGGCTAGGAAAATGACTATTAGTAGGAGGGTGCCCAGGTTGAAGATACGGATCTTGCCGAGCAGTTGACGCTGCTTAAGCTGGTAGCCGATGAACACGAAGAGCTGGGCAACGAGTGCGACATCGATGTTCCAGGGCAGGAAGGCTACAGTGCTTAGAGCATAGCCGGACAGGCTTAATGAGAGCATGGCGGCAAGCTGCAGGAGGAGCGGGCGTCCACTCAGATAACGCATACTGAGGCAGAAAATAATCTGGGTCATGAACAGACAGGCCAGGAACCAGATGGGAATGTTCAGGAGCAGGCCGCCGGAATAGGTTCCGTAAGCGATAGCCACTAGAGGTTCATGCCAAGCGATGTCCGGGGTGTGATTGGTCTCGAGGGTTCGGAGTGTAAGCCAGAGTAGGTAGCTTAGGAGTCCGGCAGAGAGATAGGGAACGACGAGGGTAACGATTCGGGTACGCAGCAGGGAGGTGAAATTGTCAAAATATTTGGAGGCGCTGAAGAGGTACCCGGAGACGATGAAGAACAGCGGAAGCCGGAAGTCTCTGAACATATCATTCAGAACGACTGGAGTTAGGCCGGCATGTCCTACTACAACGAGCAGAATCGTAATGCCTCTTACCATGTCGATCACTTTGAGCCGAGGGGTCCTTACGGTGGCGGAAGTCGATTCTGCTGCAGTTGTCACTGAAGATGTGTCCGGTGCTTGCATGGCTTGGCGGCAGCCCCCTAACATATAAGTTATACATTAGGTTATAGGAAATAATAGGTAAGAACAATGGTGCAAACTAGTTATTTCAAATACTACCTTAGTTGGTTGATATACTTACGTGATCGTTATATAAATAGGGGGAGTTGGGGTTCTTTTTATAATTGATGTGTAATCATATGAAATGAAAGGAAAGTGAGCGGATGAAGGAATATGACTATTCATTGGATGCAATCAAGGGGATTAGCTGTATTTTGATGATTATGGCGCATATTCCGCTTTATTTTAATGGCAATGAACGTGTGTTTCAGATCGTTGCCGGTTTGGCTCCTGTACTTTTCTTTGCGGTCTCGGGGGTGACAACCACGCTGCAGGCACGCAGGCGAAGCTTCAGATCGATGCTTAGCTTTTATGCACTGTTCGCTGTCATTGGCTTCTCTTATAATCTCATGTGGAGACCGGATATCCAGGCATTCAAGATTATGGATGTTCCTCAGATCATCGCACTCGGGGTACTCAGTGTATACCTCCTGGAGAAATACCTCAAACCTCCACTCTATTTATACCTCCTTTTGTCGCTGATAGCGTATTCGGTACATGGTTTCATCGGCCACCGCTTGCCGGATTTCCCTCTCAAGTCTGTTTTGTTCACAGAGACGATCGGGTTTACGTATTTCCCCTGGATGTTTGCGTTTGTGGCCGGAATCTTTGCCTACCGGTGCAGTAATCGGGTGAATCTCATTCTAGCTCTATGTGCAGGGCTGCTGCTTGCCGTAGTCAGTTACGGAGGCGTGCATGAAGCGGATTTTGTTAAATATAATATGTCCGTGCAATATCTGCTGCTGTCGCTGGTGGTGTTGTTCGGGGTCTTCTACCTCTTCAGACGCAAAAAAAGCTACGCTTCCACAAATCTGATTCTGTATTTCGGCAAGCATTCGCTACTATTTCTGTTTACCCATCTGTTCCTAATCCTGGCATTTGACCGGTTGGGTCTGGGCCGCTTATATATTGTATGGATGTGGGGTCTGGCTCTAGTCTGCACCTATGCGGCGATGAGAATCCTGCTGTGGCTGGGCCGCTACATAGAACATTACATGGATCATCCGGTCCCTTGGGTTCTTATCGTCGTGGGTGTTGTTGCGGTTCCGCTGGTGACCTCCAATAGGGATTTCATCATTCTTGCAGAAGCCGTACTGGGCATTCTCTTCTCGCTCAATTACAAAAAACTCTCCAGCTTAATGTCTGCCAGCCCATCTTCCCGCCCGCTGCCAGCCACTCAGGACCAAGCCTAATTACAATCTGATCAGTAGCACCCGCTGGAAGTCCGGAACGGCGCCTGCAACCGACGCTTCGTGATGGCCAATCAGGGTAAATATACCCTAGGAGGTGTAACTATGAAATGGACCAAACGATTACAGCTAACCTCGTTAACCCTGCTCTCTGCAGGTCTGCTCACTTATGCAGGGTGGGGGACAGCAGCTTCAATGACAGCAGCGGCGGCGCCAGCAACACCAACACCGTCCTGCAGTAGCGGGGATCACGGAATTCTGCAGAAGCTGCAGAAGAAGCATACAGATGGGAGTTCGGAGCCGCTTACCTTCGCTGCTGTGGATTTTCTGAACGCAGATACGGGCCGGGCGGCCGGGAACGGCTTTCTCATCGGGACTTCGGATGGCGGCTGTCACTTTCAGGAGATCTATCAGGGACAATGGAGCTTTCAGCAGATCGATTATCCGGATAATGTACATGGGTGGGCCCTGGCAACCGTTCAGGATGGACAAGCCAAGTACTTGATTCGAACGACGGACGGCGGCTCAACCTGGAAGCGGCTGGGTTCTGACACGGTGACTTTTGAACGCATAGAATTCCTGGATAGTACAACCGGGTTCGGCTATAACCGCGCCTCTACTTATTATACGAACGATGGTGGGGCCAGCTGGAGCAAAATCACTACACCGGCTAATACACGCGGAGCTGACTTCACGAGCCGTAATAGCGGCTGGGCGGTAGTTATCGTTCCAGGCAGCGGCTACCAGGTGATGAGAACCACCGATGGCGGGGCCAGCTGGAAGCGGATGATGAACGCGGCTTATAGCGATCCGCAGTATGCTAGAGTCTATGCGAATGCGTCGCAGGTGTATACGGTACTCTACGGTGGTTCAGGAATGTCGCAGACCTCGTATTCACTATATGGCAGCTCCAATGCTGGCAGCAGCTGGACCCGGGTTATCGCTCAGGAAACTGCCGGTGGCGGCCCGGCACCAGGGAGTGGAGCGGCCAAAGTGAAGAAGGGACCGGGTTCGGGCAGTCCGGGAAATATGCAGCTGGTCGGCAAAACGACGGCCTTCATGGTGGGCTATCAGCCTGCGGCCCAGATGGTAGGGACCGGCGTGACCCAGAATAACGGCCAGGCATGGAGTAACTCCAAGACGGTTTTGGGCTTTGAAGGTGTCATCTCCTTCGTAGATGATAATCAGGGCTGGCTGGCGGTACGGGATCTGAATAGCTCAACCCTGTATTTCACCAAAGATGCAGGGGCGAATTGGAATGCCAAGTTTTCTTTTGAGTTCTAAGGGCTCTGTTTCAGAGATTTGTCACGTTTTCGTCTTGTCTATAGCGGTCCTCTCCCGCTTATAATAGGGGAAAGAGACAGGAGGATGATTGTCCAGATGAGAAATAAAGTTCTCGTAGCCGCAGGACTAGTGGTTGTTATCGCCATAGGAACATATATGTTAGCTGGAACCACAGACAAGAACGTTAACAGCAAACCGGATACGGCTGTAGTGGAAATGGATACCCCGAGCTTCAAGGAAATGGTGCAAAGCTACAGCATGCGGACCGTACAAGCCGAGTCGGCGTCTATTTCATCCACACAGCTTATTGTTAAAGAGAGCGAAACCAAATCTACGACCTATCGATTGCCGGCAGACGAATTTTTTGTCTCCATCGCACCCTACGTCGAGAAGACACATCCGTGTGCAACCCATAATCTGACCGGATGCCAGGGAGAGATGGTCGAGGAAGAGTTTAATATTTCGGTCAAAGACGCGGACGGCAATAAGGTCATGGACAACCAAACCGTGAAATCCCAGCCCAACGGATTCATCGATTTGTGGCTGCCGCGGGACCAGACCTATCAGGTAACGATCGAGCATGACGGCAAAAGAGCCGAATCCGAGATTTCCACATTCGAGAAGGACGATACTTGCGTTACGACGATGCAGTTGGGGTGAGGGACAACTAGGCAAGTCTCAGCACCTGTCGTCTACAACGCAAGATAATGGATATGAACCCCCGTCTCCATAATTGAGGCGAGGGTTTTATATTACCCTAATCATGGTAACATTTGTTAGAAGATGCGCATTAAGTTATGCGGAATCGGTCAGAGAGGGGTGTTAAGAACTATTTATAAAACGTTGTGTTCATACGATAGAATAATAAAGACTTAATCTATTTCGGAGGGACACAAGGTGAGAATACATATTAAGAAACTGAAGATCGGCGATGTTCTGAAAACCGATATTTTTAACCGTCAAGGTCTTCATGTGCTGGCAAAAAAGACAAAAATCCGTCTTGAGGATATTGCATTACTGAATAAACATAACATTAAATTTGTGGATGTTGAGGGCAGTGTAGAAGAACGTATAGCCAGAGAGGTATTTAATGGTACTGAACGTCCTCTGAGAGTCAAACATAATTATGATGAATCTATTAGGGAATACCAAGCCTTCTTTTTGGAGGCTGTAATCTCGGGAGAGTTTGATCAATCGAAAGTGAAATGGACGCTAATGCCTTTGTTGGAACAGCTTGATGAGCAAAAAGACGTGCTTACACTACTGTTCAGTTTCCAAAAAGAAGATGAGACCATTTACAATCACTCCTTGCAGGTTGGTTTGTTGTCATACTATATTGCTGCGTGGCTAGGCTATCCGAAGAGTGAAAGACTTGAAATTAGCAAGGCAGGATACCTCCATGATATCGGGAAGAGTCGCGTTCCGTTATCCATCCGTAACCGGGTCGGCCAATTAAATGATGAGGAAGAAAAGGTGCTTCAGAAGCATACTGCGGCAGGCTATCAGATTATCCGCAAATCGTTGAACAATGATACAACTGCATTAGTGGCGCTGCAGCATCACGAAAGGGAGGACGGAACAGGCTATCCACTCGGATTACAAAAAGATAAAATCCATCCCTATGCCCAGATTGTTGCTGTGGCCAATGAATTCATCAGCAAGACATTTACTCCTGCGGAACAGCCGAGGCGAAACTTCTCAATAGTGCTTCAAGAAATTTATGAGCTTGGATTCGGTAAATTGAACGAGAAGCCCGTGCAAGCGCTAATACATAATCTGCTCCCTAATATGATTGGAAAAAAGGTACAGCTTAGCAATGGACACATAGGAGAAATTGTATTGAACAATCCTATGGATTTTTTCAGACCCCTTGTGAAAGTGAAAGAGGTATTTATAGATTTGTCAAAAGAACGTAATCTGAATATTCGAGAAATTATAGTTTAGATCAATTTTAACTGATAGGTATGCGCTAGTTGGATTATCGGGGGAATTTAAAAGAGCCGGCACTTAAGATCAGTGGCGGCTCTTTACTACTTGTATTAGATACTCATTCTTCCCCTGTCTCCACAATCCACACCTCCGGCAAATTGCGGAACTGCTCCGCGTAGTCCAGGCCGTAGCCGACGACGAATTCGTCGGGGATTTCGATGCCGCAGTAGTCGATGGGGATGTCGGCAAGGCGGCGGGAGGGCTTGCTGAGGATGGTGCAGATGCGGACACTTGCAGCCTCCCGGAGAGCAAAGAGCTGCTTGAGATGCTGCAGGGTCAGGCCGGTGTCGATCATGTCCTCGACGAGGAGGACATGTTTACCACGGATGTCGGTGTCGATGTCTTTTTTGACGGTGATGACGCCGCTTGAGGTGGAGCTGGCGCCATAGCTGGATACGGACATGTAATCCATGCCGATAGGGAGGGTGATCTCGCGCATCAGGTCAGCCATAAATACGGCTGCTCCCTTGAGGATGCCGATGAGCACCAGCTCCTTACCTTCGTAATCCCGTGATATGTCTGCTCCAAGCTCCTGGACTCTTTGCTGCAGCTCTGTTTTGGTTACCAGAACCTTTTGTAATGACGTCATTGTGTGGGCTCCTTATGAATCAGAATGATCCCGCCGCAGCAAACTTTCTGTGTTCACGGGCTGCTTATGATCAGGATGATGATCTGTCCTTTTCCTTAAGCATAACATCATGTGCTCCGCCTTCAAAGATGGTTGTCGAAGAGACAAGGGTAATCTTCGCCTGTTGCTGCAGCTGCGGGATGGTTAGTGCACCGCAGTTGCACATGGTGGATTTGATTTTGCTGATGCTGAGATCCAGATTATCTTTGAGACGACCGGCATAAGGAATGAAGGAATCCACGCCTTCCTCGAACTCCAGCTTGCTCTCCTTGTCGGCATTGCCGAAGTCGTACCGCTGCCAGTTGCGGGCCCGGCTGGAGCCTTCGCCCCAATACTCCTTCACGAAGTTGCCGCCGACCAGCAGCTTGCGGCCCGGGCTTTCATCGAAGCGGGCGAAATAGCGGCCCAGCATCACGAAGTCGGCCCCCATCGCCAGGGCAAGAACGATATGGTAGTCATGCACGATGCCGCCGTCGGAGCAGATCGGGACGTAGATGCCTGTTTTCTCGTAATACTCCTGGCGTGCTTCAGCGACTTCAATGACGGAGGAGGCCTGGCCGCGCCCGATGCCTTTTTGCTCACGGGTGATGCAGATGGAACCGCCGCCTATGCCGACCTTGATGAAGTCCGCACCGGCTTCGACCAGATAGAGGAAGCCTTCCTTGTCCACTACATTGCCTGCGCCAACCTTCACTTTCTCCCCAAAAGTCTCCTTAATATAATGGATCGTCTCGGCCTGCCATTCGGAGTAACCATCCGAGGAGTCAATGCAGAGTACATCCGCACCTGCTTCCACAAGCGCCGGAACACGTTCCTTATAGTCTCTGGAGTTGATGCCCGCCCCGACGATCAGCTGCTTGTTGCTGTCATGCAGCTCGAGCGGGTACTCCTGATGGCTGTCGTAGTCCTTGCGGAACACGAGATGAACCAGATGGCCGCTGCTGCTCACGATCGGCAGACAGTTCAGCTTGTGATCCCAGATCATGTCATTGGCTTCAGTCAGGGAGATGCCTTCATTGGCATAGATCAGTGAAGCGAGCGGTGTCATGAACCCGGTAATCGCGCAGTCCGGCGGCAGCCGGTTCTCACGGTAATCGCGGCTGGTGACTATGCCCATCAGCTTCCCTGTAGGCTCTCCGTTGTCGGTGATCGCGATGGTCGAATGGCCGCTGCGGGCTTTCAGCTCCAGTACATCCTTCAGGGTGTCCTCGGGACGAAGATTGGAATCGCTGAGCACGAAGCCGGCCTTGAATTTCTTGACTCTGCGGACCATCTCCACCTGCTGCTCAATCGACTGCGAGCCATAGATGAAGGAAATTCCGCCGCTTTTGGCCAGGGCAATCGCCATATTATGGTCGGAGACAGCCTGCATTACGGCAGAAGTCACGGGGAGGTTCATCGTCAGGGCTGGCGTTTCTCCCTTGTGGAATTTGGTCACCGGAGTTCTGAGATCGACATTTCCCGGAATGCAATCTTTGGTCGTCAGATTCGGCACCAGCAGGAATTCGCTGAACGTTCTGGATGGCTGATCATAATAGTAAGCCATGTGTGGTCGCTCCCTCTCTTGGTTTGTTTTTTCTATACTTTTGACAGGACTTGTACCGGTACACCAATATCCATTTCCAGCTGTTTGTAATGCTCGCCCTTGGCCAGAATCGCCTGAACGCCGACAAGCTGAATGCCCATGTGTTCCATTTGCTGGGCGATGCAGCGGATGGTAGCGCCAGAGCTGATCACATCATCGACGAGGAGCACCCGGTCCCCGGCAGTGAATCCGTCAAAATAGATATAGTTCTCATTATACGCCGTCTCGCGTTTGATGCTGACCTCATAATTATCGTATAGTTCGGTGCTGAGACGCAGAATATTCATCGGTTTCATCAGCTTGTAGGCCGCGAGCATCCCCCAGGTATGCCCACCTGGCTCGGGAGATACGATATAATCAAAAGCAGGGAACTGCGCCGAAATGCTCTCGGCAAGGCTATCCGTGATCTCACTAATCAGCTCGGGGTCAATATAAGTGCCGCGTTCACCGAAAGGATAAAGCTTGAAATCATAAGCGGTATCTTTATTTTTATAAATCCTTACATTTTTAGCGTTTCTGATGGATTCGCTGAGTTTTGCATAGGATGCGCTCATAGTCTTCACTCCTTAAAAGTTGTGTTAGCATATACAAAAAAACCCGGACTACAAGAGGCACCTGGAGGGCAAACGGCATCATGGAGAAGCGCACCAAAATCATGCGGGCTCTCGTCTTGAATATCCATCAGCCTTGCGGTGCCTCTTGTAGCCTGGGGCAATTTACGGTTGCCTGTAGAAACGCTCATACCAAATTAACGAGCTTATACAAGAGGTGTGAAATTAGAGGGATTATGAATGAAAAGTGACATTAGGTGGGAATTGGGTAGATTTATTCATTTTTATGTTAGGAATAGTGACTTTAATCATTTGTTATATGCTATCATTCGCAATATTGTGTGTCAATATTTGATTTATATGTTAGATTTGATTACAACGACTGTGACTGGGGAGAGTGATTGAGATGCCGGAAGCTTCGCAATGGAAAATGGATACTTGTTCGCTGAAAGGTGATGGGGAGTGGAACGAGGATGCGCTGGTCATTCATGAAGAGGGATGTGTGTATGGCGTTGTGGATGGAGCGACTTCGCTTTCGCCATACCGGAATCTGGAGGGGCAGACAGGAGGATATATAGCGGCGCAGCTGGCGGCAGCACATTTTATGACAATGGACCCGCACGGGAAGCTGGAGCAGACTGCAACTGAAGCGAACCAGGCTCTGTGGCAGCAGATGGTGGCGGAAGGTGTGGATACGGGGGAGGCATCCAATCGGTGGTCGGCAGCCTTGGTCGTGGTGCAGATCCATGAATACAGCGTTGAATACGTACAGGCAGGGGATTGTATGCTGCTTGCCAGGTACAAGGATGGTACGGTCAGAGCGCTGACCCATCCCCAATTGGCGCATGTTGACCGGAAGACGCTGGACAAGATGGCGCAGCTTCGTTCCGAAGGCATAAGCGATCCGGCAGAGCTTCGCAGAGCGCTTATTCCTAACCTCACGGGCAACCGGAACTTGGCCAATACGATTGACGGCTACGGGGTATTAAATGGCGACCCGCGATTCCCGCAGTTTTTGGAGAAAGGAACGTTTAACCGGGCGAATCTGGAGAGTCTCTATATGTTCAGCGATGGCATGTACACCGAAGAATCTAAATGGACGGAATTGACGGATGCTCTGGAGAGACTTGGGGCTGAGGGGTATGCCGGGTCTTTGTATGATAAGGAACAAGAGGACCGGATGCTGCTGGAGGTTCCGCGCCTCAAGGTTTCTGATGATAAAACATGTATAGTGCTGCATTTGGGGTAGGCGGTTTTCCCAAGCGTAAGCTGATTAAAAATCTAAAAATAACCGATCCTAACCATGGCGTTGCCACGGTTTTTATATTTCCTGCTGAACCGGTACGGAGCTATTTTAAGGGCGACAATGACGTTTAGCTTGTTTATAATGATTATTATCTGGATTTCATAAATAGTTCAAAGGTTTTGTCAAAAGGTGCTTTTTCATGTGATATACTTAACACAGCGTTTATAGAAGTTGTGAAAGTGGCAGCAGCTAATTACGGATGAGCGGCAACAGTGCCTGCACCAATGAATAGAGATTAGGATGGTGAACAAACGATGCATATTGTCGTCGTTGGCCTGAATTACCGCACGGCACCCGTAGAGGTCAGGGAACAGTTCGCTTTTGCCGAGAGGGATCTGCCTGCGGCGTTACATCAGCTGATGCAGACCAAAAGCGTGTTGGAAGGGGTCGTCGTTGCTACCTGCAACCGGACAGAAATTTATGTGGTTGTGGACCGGCTTCACATGTGCGGATATTTCATCCGCAGCTATATGGAGCAGTGGTTTGGAGTGAAAAGCGATGTTTTTGCACAGCATATGTATATATATGAAGACGAGCAGGCGATTGCCCATCTCTTCCGCGTAACCTGCGGTCTGGATTCTATGGTGATCGGTGAGACGCAGATCCTGGGACAGGTGCGCAGTGCTTTTTTGACTGCCCAGGGCGAAGGGGTGACAGGAACCTGGTTCAACCGGCTGTTCAAGCAGGCGGTTACACTGGGCAAACGCGCTCACAGCGAAACATCGATTGGCGAGAGTGCAGTATCTGTCAGCTATGCGGCTGTGGAGCTGGGCAAGCGGATCTTTGGCATGTTCTCCGGCAAAAGAGTGCTGATTCTTGGCGCCGGCAAAATGAGCGAGCTGACGGTGAAGCATCTGTACAGCAGCGGCGCGGCGGAAGTGATTGTCGCCAACCGGACGCTGTCGCGTGCTGTGGAGCTTGCCGAGAAGTTCTCGGGCAAGCCGAGCACGATTGAGCAAGCCTTACAGCATCTCGATGAAGTGGATATTGTGATCAGCTCGACGGGAGCGGATGGCTATGTCCTAACAGCCGCTCAAGTGGCCGAGAACATGAAGCGCCGCCCATCGCGCCCGCTGTTCATGATTGATATAGCTGTGCCTCGTGATATTGACCCGGCGGCGGCGAGCGTCCCGGATGTGTTTCTGTACGATATTGACGATCTGGAAGGCATTGTAGAGACCAACCTGGAAATGCGGCGTACAGAGGCCGCCAAGATCGAGGTTATGATCGAAGCCGAGCTGGAAGATTTCCAGATGTGGCTGAAGACCATGGGGGTCCGGCCGGTGATCCGTGCGCTGCAGGATAAATCCAATGGTATATATGAAGATACGATGGATAGTCTCTTCAATAAGCTGCCGGAACTGGACGAGCATCAGCGCAAGGTCATCCGCCGCCTCACGAAGAGCATTGTCAATCAGATGATGCATGATCCGATCAATGTCATTAAGGAGCTGTCCGGCGGCAAGCAGGGAAACGAAGCGCTGGAGTATTTTACACAAATCTTTGCGCTTCAGGAGCAGCTTGGCACAGGGACAGACGACGGAAGTTCTGCAGAGCCGGAACGAAAGGAAGCTGAACGCGATTCCGCCAGCGAGTATACGCTGCCGAAGTCGGTGTTCGCTCCGGCAGGCCTGCTGGGCGGGTGAACCAGATGCAACTGCTGAATGGAATATATGATACAGCTCTGCTGCTATATGCCCTGAGCCTGCTGTTTGTTTTCTCGGATTGCCTTAAGCGGAATCCGGGCGGGAAGCGGCTGGGCACAGGGCTTCTTGTTTTTGTTGGCCTTTTGCAATCTTCCGGTCTGGCGATCCGCTTCTCACAGGAGAACGGTTTGCCGATTTTTACACCGTATGATTTCCTGTTCTGGTTCTCCTTCATTATTGTGCTGACCTCACTTGCGATTGCCTACACCCGAGGCGGAGAATTTACGATTCTGCTGCTCAGCATGGCAGGCTTCAGTGTCTTCCTGCTGAACAGAGTTTGGCTGACTGCCGAGGATCATACACTGCAGAGCTGGAGTGCGGTGCACGGGTGGCTGGCGATGCATATCATTTTGGCCAACCTGAGCTTTGCCGCCCTGACACTGGGAACGGTGTTTGCCATAATGTATCTGTTCCTGCATACGCGGCTGAAGCACAAAAAATGGGATGATCGCATCCGCCGCCTGCCGAGCCTTGAGACCATGGACAAATATTCATATACCGCGATTCTGACCGGGGTTCCCCTGCTGCTGGCTTCACTGGTGCTGGCCGGAATGTCGATTATTGCTGAAGGGCGGACTCCATTGTTTCAGGATTCTAAGGTGCTGACCACCCTGATTGGGCTTGCGGTCTACATTGCCTATATCTTCCTCAAGCGCTCTGCCCGCCGCAGCGGGACCTCTATGGCCCGCTGGGCTATTGCCGGGTACGGGTTCATTATTTTGAATTTTTTGCTCAATTCCTGGTCGGAGTTTCACGGCTGGGGGGGCTAGGGGAGTGCTATGTGGAGACTGATGTTCTTTAGGGTAAAAAAACTAACGGCTTACCTTGTGGAGTGACACTTCATAGTTAAGTGACAATGAACGAAAGTGAGAAATTAGCCCTTCTTTTATGAAATCTAAGTTCATCTATAGGGCTATAAGTGTGCTAACCATCCACATGCTGTCAGTAAAGCTGAGGTTGACAGGTCACCGCCCGAGGTAAGTATAAGAAAGAATGATAGCTGAAGGGGTTCTATTTGGTCTTGACAGTAGTAAAATTGAGATTGGATTGACGGTGAAATTCGGATAACGCGGGTGCGGGAATTTTGATACTGGTTCAGATGAAGTGGATGGGTTCCTGCTGGTTTTTGTGGGTGTTGCGATGAAGGGCTTGATATATGCGTTAGTGGGCTCGATGTACGCGCTAGATTGAATTGACGATAAATTCTCCTGGAGCGGGTACGGGAATCTAATGTGCGTTGTAGACGGTTGGATTTGCGTTACAGGCTAGTGGATGTGTTGGTGGCAGGAGTAGGAGTGTGGCTGGATGGTGAAGTATTTTCCCATTATGCTGGATCTACAGGACCAGCGTGTGGTTGTCATTGGCGGCGGCGCGGTGGCGGAGCGCAAGGTGGTCGCGCTTATAGAAGCCGGGGCGGCGGTGGTTCTGGTCAGCCCTTCGCTGACCGGGACGTTAGCCGCGCTGGCTGAAGCGGGGCGGCTGAGTTGGATCAGCCGCCCCTATGCCCCCGGGGATATACGGGGGGCATTGCTGGTCTACGCCGCCAGCAACGATGCGGCGGTGAATGAGGCGGTGGCCCGGGAGGCGCGCAGCCTGGGCCTTCCGGTGAATGTAGCCAGCCGGGCCGAGGCGGGCAGCTTCATTACCCCCGGCGTACTTCGCCGGGGGCGGCTAACGGTCGCCGTGTCGACTTCAGGCGCGGGACCGTCGGCAGCTGCGAAGATCACGGAGCAGCTGGCTGGGATTCTGGGCGAAGAGTATGAGCCCTATCTGGACTGGTTACACAACCTGCGGACAGAGATCAAGCGCAGGGAACTGCCGCCGGAGCTGCGTGGACGGCTTCTGCGCAGGCTAGGCGAAGTTGATGTGTTGAATGAGATGCGACAGGGCACCTTTATAGAGTGGGGTGCGGACGAGATCGACGACTGGATCACCCGAAATTTAGAAAAATAAGTAGTGAACTGCTGGCAGTCTGAGGAATAGGTCAGGCTGCAGGAAGGCGTTAGGTTAGAGGAAAACGTGCCTTGATGACTCTAAATGTGTGAGTTATGAGATGGGGTTTTCGTCAAATGAGACGCAGGTAGCCTGCGCGGGAAGCGGGCGAAACAAAGGTAGAAATACCTTTGAATGACGCGCCGGGGCTGGAAGTGGGCGAATCAAAGGTAGAAATACCTTTGAATGACGCTCCAAGGCTGGAAGCGGGCGAAACAAAGGTAGAAATACCTTTGAATGACGCGCCGAGGCTGGAAGTGGGCGAAACAAAGGTAGAAATACCTTTTAATGACGCGCCGAGGCTGGAAGTGGGCGAAACAAAGGTAGAAATACCTTTGAATGAGTAGCCCAGGCTGGAAGTGGGCTAAACAAAGGCAGAGGCAGTTACCAGGTACCAGGAGGGATGAGGCATGAGGAAGATTATTGTAGGCAGCAGACAAAGTGCGCTGGCGCTCACGCAGACGGGGCAGGTGATTGCCGATTTGGAGCGGCTGAGCGGGGAGCATGGGTTTGGGTTTACGTTTGAAGTTCATAAGATTGTAACTAAGGGAGACCGGATTCTTGATGTAACGCTGTCCAAAGTTGGCGGCAAGGGATTGTTCGTCAAGGAAATTGAGCAGGCGATGCTGGCCCATGAGATAGATATGGCTGTACATAGTATGAAGGATATGCCCTCCGAACTGCCGGAGGGATTGATGAATGGTGCGGTTCCGAAACGCGTGGACCCCCGCGATTGTCTGATTTCAAACGGCGGTCTTGCGCTCGAAGATCTGCCGCAGGGTGCGCGCGTAGGCACAAGCAGCCTCCGCCGTTCCAGCCAGCTTGTAGCGCTGCGGCCCGATCTTCAGATTGAGCCGGTGCGCGGCAATATCGACTCACGTCTGGGTAAGCTTGCGAACGGCGAATACGACGCCATTCTGCTGGCGGCGGCGGGGCTGGCCCGGATGGGCTGGCAGGACCGGGTAACTGCGTATTTGCCGCCGGAGGTATGCCTGCCTGCTGTAGGGCAAGGCGCACTCGGGATCGAGTGCCGGGTGGATGATGCGGAGCTGCGGAAGCTGCTGGCGTTATACAATGATGAGCAGACGGCGCTTACGGTAGCGGCGGAGCGGACTTTTCTGGGCGCTCTCAATGGCGGCTGCCAGGTGCCGATTGGCGCTTTTGCCGAGCTGGACAATGAAGCTGTGAAGTCAGCCTCCCAAAGGCTGATTACATTGACAGGAATGGTGGGAACACCGGATGGCTCGGTCATCCTGAAGGAAACCTGCAGCGGGTATGACCCGGCGCAGCTGGGTGAAGAGGTGGCCAGGAAGCTCATCGCCAGAGGAGCGGAACAGATTTTGGCGGATGCAAGGGGATGAGAGAAATGACGGGGAAGGTATATCTGGTAGGTGCGGGACCTGGGGATGCTAGGCTGATTACGGTAAAAGGTCTGGATTGTATTAAGAAGGCGGATGTGCTGGTATACGACCGGCTGGCCAGTCCCAGGCTGCTGAAATGGATGAAGCCCGGCGGGCAAAAAATATATGTAGGCAAACTCCCGGACCGCCACACGATGAAGCAGGAAGAGATCAATCAGCTGCTCGTTGATTTGGCGCTGGAGGGCAAAACGGTAGTCCGGTTGAAGGGCGGGGACCCGACGATTTTTGGACGTGTGGGTGAAGAGGCGGAGCTGCTGCGCAGACACGGTATTTATTATGAGATTGTGCCGGGGATTACCTCGGCGATCAGTGTTCCGGCGTATGCTGGCATTCCGGTGACCCACCGGGATATGGCTTCTTCACTGTCCATTATCACAGGCCATGAAAGCCCGGATAAGCTGGACCATTCCATTCACTGGGATAAAGTGACCAATGCAACGGGTACACTGGTATTTCTGATGGGCGTAGCCAAAATCGGCTACATCAGCGCCCAGCTGATCAAGCATGGACGGCCGCCGGAGACGCCGGTGGCGCTTGTCCGCTGGGGGACACGTGCGGATCAGGAGACGCTTACGGGGACGCTCGCTGACATTGAAGCGAAGGTGAAGGCCGCTGATTTCCAGTCGCCGGCCGTGATCGTTGTCGGCGAGGTTGTGCTGCAGCGCGAGCAGCTCATGTGGGCAGAGGCGCTGCCGCTGTTCGGCAAGCGCATTGTGGTTACACGGGCCCGCAGCCAGGCCAGCGAGCTGGTGGATTGGATTGAGGAGCTCGGCGGAGAGCCGTACGAGTTCCCGGTCATTGAGACGAGGATGCCCGAAGGTGCCGAGCAGAAAGCAGGTATTGCCGCCGCGTTGGCGTCGCTGGAAGAATACGATTACGTATTCTTTACGAGCGCGAACGGCGTGGAGTTTTTTTGGCGCCACCTGGCGGAGCTGAAGGTGGACATCCGCAGGCTGCACCGCGCCCGGATCGGCGCGGTGGGTCCGGGTACAGCCGCGGCGCTTGCGCAGCGCGGGCTGGTGGCCGAGGAGCTGCCGGGACGCTTCCAGGCAGAGGGGCTGCTTGAAGCCTTCGGGCCAAGGCTGCAGCCGGGGCAGAAGGTGCTTCTTCCGCGCGGCGATCTGGCGCGCGAGTGGCTGCCGGACAAGCTGCGGGAGCTCGGCCTGGAGGTGACCGAAGTGGACACCTATGAGACCGTGGTGACGGGTGAAGACGATATCGAGCTGCTCAAGCTGCTGGAAGAAAAGCGGATCCACGCAGTGACTTTTACCAGCTCATCGACGGTTCGCAACTTCATCAGCATTCTGCAGCGCATGGGGCTTGAAGATCCGCTTCCGCTGCTGGCAGGCGTCAAGATTGCCTGTATCGGTCCCGTGACTGAACAAACCGCCGTAGAGGCGGGGCTGACACCGGGACTTCTTCCTGAAGAAGCGACGATTGAAGCGCTGGTGCAGGAGCTCTGCCGCTGGAACGAGACCACGAGGCTGAAGTGAATTGGGCTTTGTCGTGACTGGCTGAGATCGATGGGTTCTTGATCGGGCTCACTGAAGTGGATTGTTAATGTTATAGCTCGCTGAAATAGAAGGGATTTTGTCGTGCCTGGCCGGATTGGAATGGTTATTGTCATGACCGTTGGGGATTGACTGGGTTTTGCCTTCACTCGATTTGGGTTTATATATGTACTGTACAGGAGGATAATATCATGGGGTTTCCAATTACAAGACACCGCCGTTTGCGCGGAACAGCAGGAATTCGGGGCATGGTGCGGGAGACGATCCTGAATACGCTGGATTTCATCCAGCCGATTTTTGTCACCTATGGAGCAGGTGTGAAAAGTGAGATCAGCTCGATGCCGGGCGTGTATCATTTTTCGCTGGATACGCTGAAGGCGGAAGTGGACGAGATTGCGGCGCTGGGCATTCCGGCTGTACTGCTGTTCGGGATTCCCGAAACTAAGGATGCGGTCGGCTCGTCTGCGTTTGCTGAGGATGGCATTGTGCAGGAAGCCACACGGCTGATTAAAAAGTGGTACCCCGAGCTGCTCGTGGTTGCCGATACCTGTCTCTGTGAATTCACGGATCACGGACATTGCGGCATGGTTCATACCCATACGGTGGACGGCGTGGTGCATGGCGATGTGATTAACGATGCTTCGCTGGACCTGTTGACCCGCACGGCAGTGTCTCAGGCTCAGGCGGGTGCGGATATTATCGCTCCGTCGAATATGATGGACGGGTTCGTGCATGCGATCCGTGCCGGACTGGATGAGAACGGATTTGAGCATGTGCCGATTATGTCATATTCGGTAAAATATGCTTCGGCCTTCTACGGGCCGTTCCGTGAAGCCGCTGACTCCGCACCGCAGTTCGGAAACCGCAAAACCTACCAGATGGACCCGGCCAACCTGCGCGAAGCGATCCGCGAAGCGGATTCAGATGTGCTTGAGGGTGCGGATATGCTGATGGTGAAACCGGCTTTGGCTTATCTGGATGTGATCCGCACCATCCGTGATCAATTCGATCTGCCGCTGGTGGCTTACAATGTGAGCGGTGAATATTCCATGGTCAAAGCGGCGGCTCTGCAAGGCTGGATTGATGAACAGGCTGTTGTGCTAGAGATGCTGACCGGGATGAAACGCGCCGGCGCGGACATCATTATTACCTATTTTGCCAAGGATGCAGCCCGCTGGCTGCGCAGATAAGTACCTGGTAGCAGCCGGGTCATATCTATAACACAATACGAACTGGACAGGAGTGGTGACAATGAGCAAATTGCCTTTGGCGCGGCGGGAAGAGGCTTCCCGCAAGGCTTTTGATGAAGCCAAGCAGTATATCCCTGGCGGAGTGAATAGTCCGGTCCGGGCGTTCAAATCTGTGGGGCTGACCCCGGTCTATGTGGATCATGGTGCGGGTTCACGCATTTATGATATCGACGGGAACAGCTTTATTGACTACGTCTGCTCGTGGGGTCCGCTGATTATGGGCCATGCCCACCCTGAAGTGGTCAAGGCGCTGCAGGAGACGGCAGTCAAAGGGACAAGCTTTGGCGCACCGACACTGCTGGAGACGGAAATGGCCAAAACCGTGGTCGGGCGGGTTCATTCGGTTGATATTGTGCGCATGGTCAATTCCGGAACCGAAGCTACCATGAGTGCGATCCGGCTGGCACGGGGGTATACTGGAAGAAGCAAAATCCTTAAGTTCGAAGGCTCTTACCACGGCCATGCAGACAGTCTGCTAATCAAAGCCGGATCGGGTGTAGCTACACTTGGATTGCCGGATAGTCCCGGTGTGCCTGAAGGCGTGGCCATGAATACGATCACCGTGCCTTACAATGACCTGGAAGGGGTCAAAATCGCCTTCGAACGCTTCGGCAATGAGATTGCTGCTGTAATTGTGGAACCGATTGCCGGGAATATGGGCGTAGTGCCCCCGCTTCCGGGATTTCTGGAGGGGCTGCGCAAGGTGACTACGGGCTACGGTGCGCTGCTTATTTTTGACGAGGTCATGACCGGATTTCGGGTGAACCGGGGCTGTGCCCAGGGGCTGTTCGGCATGGAGCCGGATCTTACCTGCTTCGGCAAAGTGATTGGCGGAGGCCTTCCGGTAGGCGCCTATGGCGGCAAAAGGGAAATCATGGAGCAGATTGCTCCAACCGGACCAATCTACCAGGCGGGGACGCTCAGCGGCAATCCGCTTGCGATGGCAGCGGGTCTGACAACACTTAGACTACTGACACCGGAGGTGTACGACCGTCTGGAAGTCCTCGGTGCGCGTCTGGAAGCAGGACTTATGCGCAACGCGGTGGATACAAGCATTCAGCTAACCATTAACCGTGTGGGCTCCATGGTCTGCCCATTCTTTACTGAAGGTCCGGTCATCAATTATGATACAGCCAAAGCCAGTAATCTGGACCGGTTTCGGTCGTATTTCGGTAAAATGCTGGATCAGGGCATCAGTGTTCCGCCTTCACAATTTGAAGGCATGTTCGTCTCTGCCGCACACAGCGAGCAGGATATTGATGATACGCTGGAGGCCCATTATCAGGCCTTGAAATCCCTGTGACGGCAGAGAAGGAGCCGTTATCCGTGACGGGTGGCGGGTCCTGGACCCGCCGCGGAGAATGGCTGGAGGCCATGCCTGGACGGGTAATTACCGCAGCTACAGATCCGGCAGCGGCCATAGATCAGTGGCTGCTGGAAACCGTGGGCATGCCCGCTAAGCTCCATTCAAGATTGCGCCGCGAGGGCGGCGTACAGTGGAAGGGAGACCGCCTTCGGCTGGGATTGTTCCCTTACCGTGAGGCGGGCATTGAGCCGTCGTGGACAGCACTTGAAGTGTTGTTCGAGGATGACTTCTGCCTCGTTGTCCATAAGCCTGCGGGCATGGCGGTCCACCCCGATGGCAGCGGGAATGAGATCACTCTGGATCATGGGGTTGCCGCCCATTATGCGGCTTCGGGCGGGGGAATTGCCGTACGTCATATTCACCGTCTGGACAAGGACACAACAGGTCCGGTGCTGTATGCGAAGAATGAGTATGCACAGCTTGTACTTGACGAGGCTATGCGTGCCAAATCCGTCTCGCGGCTGTACGCCGCGATCGTACAAGGAACCGTACCGCCTGGGCTGAAGGTAATAGATGCCCCAATTGGCCGAGACCGTCACCATGCGGCGCGCCGGCGGGTCTCTCCGGGCGGGCAGGATGCGGTGACGCGGATCATTGGCCGGGAAGTTCTACAGGGCGGTACCGTGCTTAAGGTGCAGCTCGAAACCGGGCGGACGCATCAGATCCGTGTCCATCTAAGCCACATGGGCCATCCGCTGTTCGGAGATGCTCTGTACGGCGGTCCGGCCTGGAATACAGATTGGCTTCCTCATTCCGGCGGTGTCGGAAGACAGGCACTGCATGGTGAAATGCTTGCGTTCAATCATCCATGGACCAAAGAACAGCTTGAAGTGGCCGATCCATGGCCTGAGGATATGCTGCTCTTGTGTGAACAGCTGGGAGCAGATCTGCAGGTTTGAATGCCCTGGTGATGAGGGGTTTATAAGGTCCGGCTCATACAGTTCCCGTGAGCCTGCTCATCACGCTAACCCATTTACTGAAGTCAAGAGCCCCCCAAGGCTGCGCTCCGGCACAGCCTTGGGGGGCTTTTGTTCGACGTATGACATTCTGAAGCGGATTCCCGAGGGTAGCGGCTGCTTATGCCGGATTCTGCTGCGTGTCTCGCCGATCAGATGTTAAGCCGGCGCTCATACGCCTGAATATAGCCTTGACCCGCTTGAGTCAGTTTGCCTGCATCGATATAACCGGCTTCATAGATATGCTTCATCACTGTTCTGAAATCCCGGGGGTCCACACCACCGGCATGCGGGTATGCCGCCTCCTGCTTTTGTTCAAATCCTTTCAGAATTTGATATACGGGATCAGCACTAATCATGCAATCAGCCTCCTTTCTAATTTTTAAAGTATATTCCCGCCAGTCTTTGTTGGTGAAACCCTGAAATACAGGACCATAAGTGTGTCCAGCCCGAACGGTAGGTAAAGCCAATAGCATGTAAGAAACTGGATGCTGTGAAGTAAAGCAAGCTAACGGATTTTGGGTATATAACACTAATAGAAATAAGATTCATTTGCGTGACTGGATAGTGTTTATATGATGGGGGGAACACCATGAAATGGCAGGGTAGAAGGGGCAGCTCGAATGTGGAGGACCGCCGGGGGATGGGCGGCGGCGGAAAGGTGATCGGCGGCGGAATCGGAGGAATCATTATTGTTGTGATTGTAACGCTGCTCAGCGGAGGGAATGCCCGTGATATTCTTGGTGGTCTCACGTCCGGGGTTTTCCAGGAAGAGGGGAAGACTTATCAGGACCCGACGCTCGTACTTTATACCGGCAGTGTAGATTCGGCCTGTGGCACAGCAACATCGGCGGTGGGGCCGTTCTATTGTCCGGGTGATGCCAAGCTGTACATCGACCTCAGCTTTTACGACGAGCTGCAGCAGCGCTTCCAGGCACCGGGAGATTTCGCCATGGCCTATGTAATTGCCCACGAAGTGGGACATCATGTACAGACGCTGCTCGGCACTACGGAGAAACTGGATTCGGTCCGTCAGAGCTTGAGCGAGAAGGAATATAACAAATACCAGGTCCGTTTTGAGCTTCAGGCCGATTATCTGGCCGGCGTCTGGGCCAAGCATGCCCAGGGGATGAATCTGCTGGAAGAGGGAGATCTGGATGAGGCGCTGACGGCGGCGAGTGCGGTCGGCGACGACACGATTCAGAAGCAGGCCCAAGGCTATGCGGTGCCCGACAGCTTCACCCATGGCACTTCAGAGCAGCGCAAGCGCTGGTTCTACAAAGGCTTCCATTCAGGTACCATTGAGGGCGGCGATACCTTTAACGCTACCGAGCTTTAGGGGAAGCAGGTGAGGCCAACAACTTCATAAACCTCGAACCTCAAAACGGCTGCGCTGTCCAGTAAAGGACGGCGCAGCCGTTTTATGTAAAAAAGGTACCGTCCCTGAAAAAGACAATGCAGCTACAACAGGGCATCTGCCCGCTCAGGCTTCCAGTTCATTTTTATACGACAGCCGGTTACGGCCAAGCTTCTTGGATTCCAGCAGCAGCTGGTCGGCATACACATACCCTTTTTCCATAGAGGTCCGCTGTCCCACTTCCGCCTTGTAATAATACAAGCCAAAGGAAGCTGAATACACAACATTGATCCGCTGGTCCTCATACTCGGCAGTGACGCTGTGTCCGGCAATCGTGTCCAGAATCCCCTGAATCTGCGCGTGGCAGTCCTCAAAGGATTTATGTCTCAGGAACATGGTGAATTCCTCGCCGCCGCTGCGGAACAGAATGTCCTCTTCCTGCATATGCGACTTTAGCGTATTGGCAAAGTGGATGATCACCCGGTCACCGACGGCGTGGTTATAGGTATCGTTGATTTTTTTGAACCGGTCGATGTCCGCCACCACGATACCGATGCACTCGTTGCTGTGGTTCAGCTCCTTCATCATCTTATCCATATGGGCGCGGTTGAAGGTTCCGGTCAAAAAGTCGCGGTAGGCCATCTGCTCGAACTTGTCCCGTTCAAATTTATGCTGGGCGCTTTGTGATTTGGAATAGAAGGAGATGCTCACGACATAGTTCAGCAGGAAGAGCGCAATCAGCATTTCCCATTTCTCCATCTGCAGCAGCCGCAGCAGCAAAGCATTCGTCAAGGTTACCTTGCTGAAGTCCAGCAGATTTCTGTTGTGCAGCAGCAGGTCCATAGCTTCTTTGCGGGTGGTGATATCACCTGAGAGTGCAAAGGTAAGCGTCAGGAAGCTCGCCGACAGGAGCGTCGTTACACAGACTACCAGAAGAAACAGCAGCCAGTAGCCCAGTGGCATATGTGCGGCATAAGGATGGAGCAGCGTGTACAGGTAGTACCCACCCGAACCGCCAATGGTAAAGGAACCGATATTGTAAAAGGTGTCCAGAAATTCTCCGGGGTCCGCGGTTTTGGTCTTCTTTTTATAGAAAAACACCGTAAACCGGTATAGTACCTCGAACAGAAGTGTGCCCATAGGCCCTGCGAAAACCCCGAAAGAGGAGGTGTAGCTGATCGCGTAATCTATATTCGAATTGCCGCTTCGGGTCACAATGCGCAGTTGATAATAAATACTTGAAAAAGCCCAATATAAGATCAGAGCTTTGAGATATGTATGGTCTAGCACTATAGCGTGCCTCGCGCCGAAAGCTATGGCCACAGAGGCAAAAAACAGAAAAAGGTCAAATACCCTTGCTTTGGACATAACGTTGATTTCCTTTCAGGAGTTATTCCGATTATACCCGAAAATTTCGGGTTGTGATTAAAAGTTATTTTAGAAAATTCGCCATTTGTCCATGTCCCGGCATGGGGGAAGTTCATATAATATTTTGTTCGTTTTATTTTTGGAACCGGGGAGAGAAGCGGATGAAGATACTGCTGGTCACCTATTGGGGGCTTACGAATATGGGCGGGATTTGGACATATATGAAGCAGCTGGCTGACAAGCTGAATGAGTATGGACATGAGGTTACGCTGATGGGAAGCCGTGCAGAAGATCATACGCTGTATCTGCTGGACCAGGGAATTTCCTTTGACAAAAAAACTCTCTATAACGTGCTGCTGCCACAGCTCGATAAGGACCGGTTTCCCCATCTGCATCTGGAGCATGGTATCTTCAGCTTTGAGCTGGGCCGGTACGTCTTTGAAGGCGGGGCAGCGGTTCTCGGTCTGGAGAAGTATGATGTGATCCATGCGCAGGACCCTATTTCTGCCTATGCTCTCCGGCGGATCATGAAGGTGCGTAAGCCTCTGGTCTCGAGCTTTCACGGAGCGCTGGCGTATGAATCCTATTTTGAATATAAAGGCCTCGAACCGGCGCTTACCCGAAAAGAGTATGAAAAACGGGCGATCTGGCGGTATTTCCGCCGGCTCGAGGGAATGGGGGTCCGGTCCTCTGACCTTATTCTGGTTTCTTCGGACTGGATAGCAAGGCTGGTGAACCGGCAGGATGCGGGTGAAGCACCAATTCGTATACTGCCGTATGGAATTGATGTGAAGCAGTACGACGCGAAGGCAGCGCTCCCGGCCCCGCTTAAGTTTGGAGACGGACTCAAAGTAATTATGTACGCCGGACGTCTCGAATATATCAAAGGAGTACATGTGCTGATTGCGGCTCTGGGAATTCTGCAGCACAGCCGTCAGGACTGGGTATGTGCAATTTCCGGAATTGGCAGCCTTACAGAAGAATTGCAGGCGCAGGTGCTGGACCAGGGAATGCAGGGGCGGGTATTTTTCACCGGGAAAATGGACAATATTCCAGCTGCACTGACCGCCGCGGATATTTATGTGCAGCCCAGCCTGCAGGACACACAGCCTTTTTCGGTGACGGAGGCTCAGCTTGCCGGAATTGCGCCGGTTGTAGCCGGAACGGCGGGGATGCCGGAAATGGTGCAGCAAGGGGTCACAGGATTTGTCGTACCGGCTGAGGATTCCATGGCACTGGCGGTGCAGCTGGAACAGTTGCTTCAAGATGACGAACTGCGGCTGCGGACAGGGAAGCAGGCCCGTAGCTGGGCTGAGCATAACCGTACACTGGATGGTATGGCAGCGGGGACACTGAAGGCGTATCATGAAGCCCTGTCGATGCAGCATGGGCAGAGTAGTTATCCCGCTCCCAGAAGGTTCAATAAAGGTGAGGGGCGTATTAGACTACCTCAGGCATTTCATCCTGCCGATATTTTGGAACATATGCCCCCTGACCGTCCGCTGGCTCATGCTCTGCGTGAGGGGCTTCCGCAGGATTATTGCATTCCTGATGCCCAAATGGCTCTCAAAGAGTAGAGGCATTCCCTGGTATAGGCTGTGTCCAAAGTTGTCATGCCTTACGGATTTAAGCATATACATGAGGGGAGTAACATTTTGGGCTTATGCTCTGGGCTTGTCTCAGGGTTAGATTATGCCAAGAAGGAGGACATTTCCCGTGTTTGACCAGTCCCACGGCTTGCGGTTTGATATTTATGAACGCATTCATCTGCCTGCAGAACTTCCGGGAATCGCTGAGCTGGAAGAGGTTGAGCTGATCCCGGACATCCAGGTAATTCAGCGGGAGGACCGTGCCGAGCTGTATGGTCAATTGCTGCTTACCGGGCTCTACCGAGGAGAAGATGACCGGACCCAGCGTTTGGAACATGCGATTCCCGTAGAAATCACAGTTCCGCTGACACGGGTCAGCTCGCTTGAAGACATAGGGGTGGAGATCGAGAATTTTGATATTGACCTGCTTACGATGCGTACAGTCAATATCACAGGCGTACTATCCTTGCGCGGAATCGGGAGCGGTGATACGCAGCCAGCCTGGCAGCAGGAGGAATATACAGTAGCTTATTCTGCTGAAGATGAGGAGCGGTTAGAGGTAGCTCCTGCTGACAAGATTGAGCATGAGAATGATGCACTCTATGAGAATTCGCTCTGGACCTATGGCGAAGGAGCAACTGACATTACGGCACATGATCAAGGAAGCGGGCATGGCAATGCTGTCGGTGTCGAGGCTTCGGCTCCTCTGCCGAATTCGGAGCTTCCGGCAGAGGAGGGTTACAACCAGCCTGCCGCAGTAGCTGAGCCACAGCCAAAGGACAAGGAAGCCAAAGTCCGGACTCACAGTCTCGATGCTCATACCGGTTATGATGTCCTGGAGGCAAAGGCGGGTGAGCCAGCTCTAGAGATCCATTCTGTGTATCAGGAAGAGCCTCCACACCTCGCGGAAGCTGTGGAGAAGGCAGCAAGCTTGCCGGATGAAGCTGAAGCTGTAGCAGAACCCCAGCAGGAGAATGAGAACAATGGGGCTTTTGCATCTCCCGATGTAGAGCCTGTATCCGAGGAGAAACCTGACCTGAAAATTGGTCTTGGCAGCAAAAAAGAACCGAAGGAAGAAGAACGGGAGCAGCTTACATTCTCTTCCCTTCTCAGCTCCAGCCGGGCCCGGAAGGAACAGGAGGAACAGCATGCCCCGGCGCCGGCACCGCCAGCAGCAGCACCGGATACCGGTAATAATACAGAATGGAAAAGCCGGTTCATCGGGGGCCGGGGCAGCGCGGACTTGTTCCGCAAAGTCCGGCTCTGCATTGTCCAGCGGGAAGAAACATTGGACACGATTGCAGAGAAATATCAGCTAAGTACAAGGGAATTGGTGATGTACAACCGACTCTCCGGACAGAATGTAGAGGAAGGTCAGGTATTGTACATCCCCTGAGATGGCTTAAGTAAGAGTCCCGGCCGGGTGCGGCCGGGATTTTTGCGTGGGATGGGGTATAGTATATGAATCGCAGTTGTGCATATGCTGGTTGACTAGGAATAGTACTGAATGTATTATGGGATTAAGTAAAATCAAAAGACTGGGAACGGGAAGAGTAGGCGGTTAGCCCTTCAGAGAGCGGAATTTGTAGTTGCTGTGAATTTCCGCAGGATGCAGCCCCCGAAGTCGCCCCGGAGTCGCCCTTCTAAGCCTGTTGCGCAGATGTGATGCACAGGGTAGGATGTGGCCGGACGCAGCCGTTATCTGCATGAGTGTCGCGCTAAGCTTTTGGAACCGTGAGGAACCGGGGCGAGGGTTTATTTTTTGTATAGTGCGAAACAAAGGTGGTACCGCGAAAGAATGACCTTTCGTCCTTTGAGACGAAGGGTCTTTTTGTGTTTATAACTTGTTATTCAAATGGAGGGTTCAACTATGGCTGACCACAAGAACAGAACGGCTGAGCTGACTGATTTGCAGGATGCGGAACAGCCACAAGCGCCAAGCAGCAAACAAAGCGATATGCCGACCACATATGATCCGAAGGCGGCAGAGCAGAAATGGTATGCTTACTGGATGGAGCATGGCTTCTTTGAAGCCGGTAAACGTCCGGAAGCAGAAGCCTACAGTATTGTTATTCCCCCGCCGAATGTGACGGGCATGCTGCATATCGGGCATGCGCTCGATTTCACGCTGCAGGATATTCTGATCCGCACGAAGCGGATGCAGGGCTTCGATACGCTATGGCTGCCGGGAACAGACCATGCAGGTATCGCGACCCAGACGAAGGTGGAGCAGAAGCTGCGCCAGCAGGGCATTTCCCGGCATGACTTGGGACGTGAGAAATTCCTGGAGCAGGTATGGTCCTGGAAGGACCAGTATGCCGAGACCATTCATGAACAATGGGCCAAAATGGGGCTGTCTCTGGACTATTCGCGCGAGAGGTTTACTCTGGACGAAGGATTGACCAAAGGGGTACGCCAAGTCTTTGTTGAGCTGTACCGCAAAGGCCTGATCTACCGAGGGAAACGGATTATTAACTGGGACCCGGCCGCACGTACGGCTTTGTCTGATATCGAAGTGGAATATAAGGAAGTTAACGGACATCTGTATCACCTTCGTTACCCGCTTAAAGACGGCACCGGCTTCATTACGGTAGCAACCACACGTCCGGAAACCATGCTTGGCGATACAGCGGTAGCGGTACATCCTAAGGATGAACGTTATAAAGATCTTATTGGCAAAACGCTGATTCTGCCGATCATTGGAAGAGAGATCCCGATTATTGCCGATGATTATGTTGATAAGGAATTCGGCAGCGGGGCTGTGAAGATCACCCCGGCCCATGACCCGAACGATTACGAGGTGGGACTGCGCCACAATCTGCCGCAGATCAATGTGATGGATGAGAGCGGGACGATGAACGAAGAAGCCGGCCCTTACCAGGGCCAGGATCGTAGTGAATGCCGCAAGAATATCGTCGCGGACCTCAAGGAACAGGGCGTTCTGGTGTCCATTGAAGACCATGTACACCAGGTTGGACACAGCGAACGTTCAGGAGCCGTAGTTGAGCCTTATCTGTCCACCCAGTGGTTTGTAAAGATGAAGCCGCTGGCCGAGGCAGCCATCGCCGCACAAAAGGATGGGTCCGGAGTTAACTTCGTTACGGAGCGTTTTGAGAAAACCTATTTGAACTGGATTGAAAATGTGCGTGACTGGTGTATTTCACGCCAGCTGTGGTGGGGACACCGCATTCCGGCATGGTACTCGGAATCTACGGGTGAAGTATTTGTAGCAGATACCGAAGAGGAAGCCCGCGAAATCAGCGGACTTGATGACTTGAAGCAGGATGAGGACGTTCTTGACACCTGGTTCAGCTCCAATCTGTGGCCGTTTGCCACAATGGGCTGGCCGGATGAGAACAGCAGCGACTATCAGCGTTATTTTCCGAACAATGTGCTGGTTACCGCTTACGATATTATCTATTTCTGGGTAGCCCGGATGATCTTCAGCGCGCTTGAATTTACAGGGAAGAAGCCGTTCTCCGATGTGCTGATACATGGTTTGGTACGAGATGCAGAAGGACGCAAAATGTCCAAGTCGCTCGGTAACGGGATTGATCCGCTGGATGTTATTGAACAATATGGCGCGGATGCCATGCGTTATATGATTTCCACGGGTATCACCGCCGGCCAGGATCTTCGTTTCCGTATTGAGAAGGTCGAGCAGGCCCGTAACTTTGCCAACAAAATATGGAATGCCTCGCGCTTTGCGCTCATGAATCTGGAGGGCGTAAACTTTGCAGATATTGACATTACGGGTGAGCTTTCGACAGCAGACCGCTGGATTTTACATCGTTTGAACGAAACTTCTCGTGATATTACGCGTCTAATTGACGCGTACGAGTATGGCGAGACCGGCCGTCTCTTGTACAACTTCATCTGGGATGACCTATGCGACTGGTACATCGAGTTCTCCAAGCTTACGCTGTATGGTGAGGATGCTGCGGCCAAGGCTAAGACTCAATCAGTGCTTGCCTATGTGCTTGACCGTACGCTGCGTCTGATTCATCCGTTCATGCCGTTCATCACTGAGGAAATCTGGCAGCATCTGCCGCATGAAGGGGATACCATTATGCTGGCCGAATGGCCGAAGTACGAAGCTGCACTGGAGCAGCCACAGGCTGTGGCGGAAATGAACCTGCTGATGGATGTGATCCGTGCGGTCCGCAATGTCCGTGCTGAAGTCAACGTTCCGATGAGCAAAAAGGTAGAGCTGATCATCAAAGCCGCGAGCGAAGAAACACTAAGCATTATCGCCCGCAACGATAACTACATTGGGCGTTTCTGTAACACCTCTTCCTTCGAGGCAGGCCTTAATCCGCAAACACCGGATAAGGTCATGTCCGCTGTGATTACGGGAGCAGAGCTGCTGCTGCCGCTTGCAGGTCTGATTGATATCGAACAAGAGATTACCCGACTGGAAAAAGAAGTGCAACTTCTAAACAGCGAAGTAGAGCGCGTGGAGAAGAAGCTCGGCAATCAGGGCTTTGTTGCCAAAGCGCCAGCTAAAGTCATCGAAGAGGAACGGGCAAAGCAGGCGGATTACTCTGCCAAACGTGAAAAAGTGCTAGCCCGCATCGCAGAGCTGAGAGGATAATCGACTATGGATGAGTGGATCGGGAGCGGCGGAACCGCTCCCTTAAGTTCTTATACAGAATCAGTGGATTGGATTAACGGCCTGATTCCTTTCGGCATCCGCCCAGGCCTGGAACGGATTGAACGGCTGATGGAGTTACTGGGCCAGCCCCAGCGCAAGCTGAAATTCATTCATGTGGCGGGTACGAACGGCAAAGGCTCGACCTGTGCATTTTTGACCAGTGTACTCATGAACAGCGGGTACAGCGTGGGCACCTTCACGTCCCCTTACATCACCAAATTCACGAACCGTTTTCAGTACAATGGAACGGATATTCCTGAAGAGGTGCTGGCAGAGCTTGCGAACAAGCTGCATCCGCTGGTCGAAGAGATTGCACAGACTGAGCTGGGCTCACCCACAATGTTTGAAGTTGCTACCGCTCTGGCCATTCTCTATTATGCGGAAGTCTGCTACCCCGATGTTGTCGTATGGGAGACTGGTCTTGGGGGAAGGCTGGATGTAACGAATATTGTAACCCCGATTGTGTCTATCATTACAAATGTCGGTCACGATCACACCGATGTTCTGGGGGATACTGTAGAAGAGATTGCGGGTGAAAAAGCCGGGATCATCAAACCGGGTGTTCCTGCCGTCAGCTGTGTCAGCCAGCCGGAAGCAATCGCAGTACTCAAGGCAAAAGCTGCTGCCAGCAGGTCCACACTCTACCTTGCCGGAGATGATTTTAGCTACAGCAACGCTACATTCAAGGAAGGCCTGCAGTCTTTTTCCTTCAAGGGTCCTTTCCGTTCGCTTGAGCTTGACATCGCAATGAAGGGCGAGCACCAGCTCAGTAATGCAGCCGGAGCGATGATGGCGCTGGAGGTCTTGCGTCAATACATGGCTTTTATGCTGGAAGACGAGGATGTGCAGCAAGGCTTCCGCAGCACCTTTTGGGCGGGAAGACTCGAGGAAGTGCATTCTTCGCCGCGGATCGTGCTGGATGGGGCACATAACCCCGAAGGTGCGGAGAGTCTGGCCAAAAGCTTGCCGCAGTTTTACAAGTACAATCAATTAAATTTGCTCATGGGGATGCTGGCAAATAAGCATCATGAGTCATACTTCAAGCATATACTGCCTATAGTGGATACGCTCATCCTGACCGAACCGGATTTCCGGAAGAAAATGGACGCGGAAGATCTGCAGGCTATCGCAGAACGTCTGCGGGAGAAATATGCCAAAGAAAATTTGGTAATTATAGTAGAACATGATTGGGGTAGGGCGCTGCAGCTTCTGCAGTCGATCACAGCGGAGAAAGACCTTGCAGTCGTCTCCGGAACGCTGTATTTGATTTCTGATGTGCGCAGTACGCTTTTACGGCAACCCAATTCTGAAAAAGGCTGGTGACGAACTGTTGGATACTACTGAACGTGTGCATTTTATAGGGATCGGCGGCTATGGTATGAGCGCGATTGCCCGGGTAATGCTGGAAATGGGATATACGGTAACGGGCTCCGACGTGGTGGCTCAGGAACTGACCGAGAAATTAATAGCCAAAGGCGCCAAAGTGTATATTGGACATACAGCCGAGCAAGTAAAAGGCGCGGATCTTGTCGTATACTCCACGGCCCTTTCAAGTGATAATGTGGAATGGGTAGAAGCGGAACGGCTCAAGATTCCGGTCCTGCACCGCTCGCAAATGCTGGCCCGGCTGCTGAATGAACGCAAGGGCGTAGCCATTGCCGGTGCGCATGGCAAAACCACGACCTCTTCCATGATTGCGTTGATTATGGAAGATTGCGGAGTGGACCCTACTTATATTATCGGTGGGGAAATTATGAATGTCGGCACGAATGCCAAGGCCGGACAAGGGGAGTACGTCGTGGCCGAAGCGGATGAGAGCGATGGCTCCTTCCTGCAGTACCATCCTTGGCTGGGGATCGTAACGAACATTGAAGCGGATCATCTGGAGAATTACGGGGGTGATTTTGGCCGCTTGAAGGCTGCTTACGTTCAATTCATGAATCAGATGCGTGAGGACGGTACGGCGATTGTATGTGCGGATGATGAAACAGCAACCTCGCTGTTGCCTGAGGTCAAAGGCAGCGTCATCACCTACGGCATTCATTCGGGTGTAGCAGATTACATTGCGACGGACATCGTTTTAGGTGACCGGCAGGTGGCCTATACCATGAATTTTGGCAGTACGGTGCTGGGACGCATTGAGCTGTCCATACCCGGAAAATACAATCTGTACAACTCCATGGCAGCAGTGATTGCCTGTCTGAAAGCCGGAATTCCATTCCAGGCGATCGCAGAGTCCATCGTGAAATTCCATGGCGCCAAACGCCGCTTTCAAGTGCTCGGGGAGATCAATGATATTCTTGTCATCGATGATTATGCGCATCATCCTACAGAAATTCAGGCAACCATCAGCGCAGCCAAGGCAACGGGCAAACGGATTATTGCCGTATTCCAGCCCCAGCGCTATACACGGACCTTTTTCCTGCTGGATGCCTTCAGCCGTGCGTTCAGTGAAGCCGATGAAGTGATTCTCACTGACATTTATTCACCGGCCGGAGAGAAGCAGATCGAAGGTGTCAGTTCCGCCAAGCTGGTGGAATTAATTGTTCAGAACAGCAATGCCAGCGCAAGACATCTGCCGACCAAGGAAGCTGTATTAGCTGACTTGCAGGGCCGGATTGCTCCAGGTGATCTCGTGATTACGATGGGAGCGGGAGACATTTGGAAGGTTGGGTACGCACTGGCAGAGGAACTGAAAAAACACTGAGCCTGAAGCCTACAATCTAATATTTGCACATTTTACGCAGAAACGGATACCGCTCTTTATACTAAAGGGACGGCTATACCGTTTTTGCTTGTAATAGGACAAGCATTTATCTATTCCCCCGCACATGGTGGTGTGACTTATGGCTGTACAGCTTGATATCCGAACACTGTTATATCTATTTATCTTTGGAAATCTGTTTACGGCTTTGCTTACAAGCTTCTATCGTCTTCATTCGTCCAGAGACAAAGCCTCCACCCTGTTTATAGCTGCGAAATGGCTGCAAGTGGCCTATTGGTCCTCGTTCCTGTTATGGAATGTGATGCCCCGCTATATAGCAATACCTCTTAGTAACGCTCTGATTCTAGCCGGGGGAGGCTTGGAGATTGCTGCGCTTCTTCTGATGACGGGGCTGTTTGGACGCAAAGCTAAGTTGTATTATTGGACAATCTCCGTTTGCAGTGTGATCAGCTACGGAAGTGTTGCCTTGTTTTATAACAGACCGAATATACGGGTAGCCACCACGTCGCTGTGGGCGGTGCTGTTTATGGTTTATCCTGCCTTCCGTTTGATGAAGAATCGAAAAGGCTCGCCTCTGCAGGGACTGATGGGCTTCATTTTTTTCCTTTTTGCGGTGGTGATGTTGATCCGGTCGATGACTGCGCTGTTTCTGGAACCCGGTATGGGAGCGCTCTCGCCCAACCTGCCGCAGTATTTATATTTTCTGGGCATGTTCTTTTTGCTGATTGTAAGTTCGTCAGCTTTTATTCTTTTATCCAATGAACACACTTATGAGAAGTTAAAAAGAATGGCAACCTATGACGGGTTGACTGGAATCCTGGGGCGCAGGACTTTTATGCAGGAAGCGGAACAGAAACTGGCCTATGCAGTGAAGAAACAGGAATTTTACTCTCTGCTGCTGCTGGATCTTGATCATTTTAAAAGAGTGAATGATACAAAGGGCCACGACGTTGGCGATGCAGTTCTGCAGGATTTCGTGTTCACCATCCAGAGCAATCTCAAAACCTTTGATCTGTTCGGCAGAGTAGGCGGAGAGGAATTTGCCGTTTTACTCTGCGGACTTGACGAAGAAGACAGCGGTTGCAGGGCTGAGCAGCTAAGGCAAGCCGTGGAGGAGGGTGCCTCCAGCTTTACATATCCCGGGGAGTACACAGTCAGTATTGGTATCGTTACAGTCCTTCCGGGCCCCCTCACTTCCCTGAACATGTTGTATAAGCTTAGTGACCAGGCGTTGTATCAGGCGAAGCAGCTAGGCCGAAACCGTGTAGTACGGTCTGGTTAGAATGGCCGGGATAGCGGCATACATAGGGTTCCACCACCAAGGAGTGAGTTTGATAGCCGTCCATCTGGATCTGAATACACTGCTGGTTTGTCTATTTTTCGGGAATTTATTTACAGTCCTTCTTGTTATAGCTTACCGTTCACGCCAGTCAAAAGATAGAACCACCGGACTGTTTGTGGCGGCAAAGCTTCTTCAACTGGTTATCGTGCTGCTCCTGATGCAAGAGGACTTCCTTGGCCTCCGGTTCACTCTTCCGCTTAACGTCCTCCTGAGCTTGGCGGCAGGCACGGTGGAAGCCTTTTCCCTCCTGAAACTGCTGGGGGCCTATTCGGGCCGGGTCAGAACCTATTATTTTTCCCTGGCGGGATTGTCCGCTCTTTCCCTGCTGCTTATTTATATTCTGTATCCTGACAAGCCACTGCACATCGCCTCGGCAACGCTGTCCGGGGTGTTGTTTATAGTGTATCCAGCTTACATCCTAGGGATAAAAGGCAAAAAAACACCTTTGCAGGAAATGATGGGCCTGCTCTATGGAATAGTGATCCTGACTTTGCTGGGGCGGGCAGCCTTAACATTCTATACGCCGGCGGCTAGAAACTCCTTTGCTCCGGAAATCCTTCAAACCCTGTACTATATCGGTGTGTATTTGCTGATGTTCCTGGGCACTTCAGGATTCATGCTTCTGTCCCGCGAACAATCCTATGCGGAGCTGGAAAGGGTCGCCACCTTCGATGAACTGACCGGAATCCTTAACCGCAGATCATTTGTACAGCGTGCCCGCTCCAAGATTGCCGATTTGGCCAAAGGGAATATCCCCTTTTCTTTTCTATTACTCGATATCGATCATTTCAAGAATGTGAATGATACTTACGGACATGATACCGGGGACAAGGTGCTAGGGGATTTTTCCCGTAAAATACAGGGCCAGCTTGGTGATAGCGACCTGTTCGGCAGATTTGGCGGTGAGGAATTCGCTGTTTTGCTGCATTGCTCGGATGAGGAAACCAGTGGAAGAACCGCCGAACAGTTGCGCCGCTGTGTGCTGGATGCTGTGATCGATGGCATTCCGATGCCTTACACGGTGAGCATCGGCATCATCACGGTCCACTCGGGGGAGCGGGTTCCTTTGAATACACTGTACAGACTAAGCGATGCGGCGTTGTATCAAGCTAAGCAGCAAGGAAGAAACCGAGTGGTGCGAAGCCGGGAAACCCCTGGGAGTTCGTAACCTAAATAACAACAATAACAGGAGCGTTCTTTCACCTCAGCCGGGGCAGGAGCGCTTTTTGGTGTGGAAATCCATTTTTTGAAAATTATTTTTGGAAAATACATGAAACGACAAAAAAACGGTGCAAATTGGGGTAATATATCTTAAATACTTCACGAAGTAGATAGATATCAGACTATTGGAGAGTAGGAGACGAAAACAATGAGGGAGAAATTGCTATTCATATCCGCAGAAAATCCTTTTCCCCAGGACAGCGGCGGCAAGCTGAGAACTGGAAATATACTGAATATTTTACTGGCCAAATATGATGTGGATCTGCTTACTTACAGCAACACAAAGTCTTCAGCGGAGAAGTCGGAAACGCAGGGACTTGCAATGTACGAAGTAGAGCGAACAATGAATTACCGTAAAGCTATGCTTCGTTCCCTATATAAATGGCGCAACAGTTCCTACATGAGTCATGTGGATGTAGATATGCGCAGCAAGATTATGGGGTTGTGCCGTGAGAACAGCTACAGTCATATCTTTATATCCCATAGCCTGCTTGGAAGCTGCATTGATATCGTGCGTGAAGCACTACCTGAGGCTGTAATCACCACAGATGCCCACAATTTCGAGAGTGGACTCTCCGGACAGCTGGCAGCGGGGAAGAAAGGTGCAGCGAAACTGTTTTATACTCTCAATGCCGTATGGACGAAGCGGGATGAGCTTAAGCTGATGGACAAAACGAACCTGCTGCTGACCACTTCGGAACAGGATGGACTGGCATTCAAAGCACTTTCTCTCGGGAATTCGCATAAAGTCCATGTGATTCCCAACTTTATCCGTATGGGCGACTATCTGGCTAATGTGAAAACTCCCAAAGAGCAGTGGATTATTTTACCGGGTAATATGAACTACTTTCCGAATATTAACGCAGCAACGTATTTCAACCGTGAGATTTACCCGCTCATCAAATTGAAGGTGCCGGGGATTAAGTGGTATATCGTGGGCAGGGATGTACACCCGGAGGTCGCAGCATTGGCTGAAAATGACCCTTCGATTGTGATCACCGGTTATGTCGACAGTGTTGCAGATTATGTGCGTAAAGCTCAAGTTGTAATTGCGCCCTTGCTGGAGGGAAGCGGCACCCGCCTGAAAATTCTGGAGGCCTGGGCGTTGAAGACACCCGTCGTCTCAACCACGAAAGGAGCAGAAGGATTGCTCTATGAGCATTCCCGGAACATTATGATTGCCGATGATCCCGCAACCTTTGCGGACAGTGTGATTCAGCTTCTTCAGGATCATGAACGCGGAATAGTGCTGGCGGACCGGGCTTATCAAACATTGATTGCCAATTATGAGGCCGAAAGTGTACGGGAGAAGCTGCTGAGTTTGGTCTGAATGGTATCGTTTTTCAAAAAAAGAATTTTTTACTCCATAAATCGACAATATTTCGCGAGGGAATACGGTACTATTGTTCTACATCTAAAGTTTCATGAAAAGCGGCGGGATGTCATCCGCTTGCTTTTTTTCTGCGCAAATATCTGCACATGACGACTGAAGTATTTCATAGATTATCAAGGAGACAGAGCCATGAGAGAAAGAATGCTGTTCCTTTCAGCCCATAATCAATGCAGTGAGGGAGCGGAGCTTCGGACAGAAAGTTTTCTTGTGATCCTTTTGGAGAAATTTGATATCGACCTTTTGGAGTATTGCCCGGGAGCCCGGGAGCGGTTTGCTAATTTTAGTCCTGCGCTTACCCTCCACCGGGCAGGTAAGGCCGTTGATCCCCGGAGAACACTGCTGCGTCCGCTGGACAGGCTCCGTTCCCAAACCTCCCATGACGCCGGAAAAGAACTGCGGACGGAGATTAAGGAACTCTGCAGCCAGCACGCCTACAGTCATGTATTTATATCCCACAGTCTGCTGGGCAACTTTATCGACCTGATTGCTACCTTGCTTCCCGGTGCAGTCATTGTTACGGATGCCCAGAGAACCGTGAGCAGGACTGTGGAAAGGGAAGGGACTGTCCAGCGTAAGATCAGGCATCATTACCGCAAAATAAACGAGGCCCGGGTCCGGCACGATGAGCGGAAGCTGATGAGCAAAACCGGTCTGCTGCTGGCCGCCAGCGAGTGGGATGCCTTGTCATTTAAGGCACTGTCTTTTGCCAATGCAGGCAAGGTACACGTTGTACCTCCATTTGTGAATCTGCAGGAGTATCAATTTACCGATCCGGTATGCAAAGAGAACGGCATCATGCTTCACTGGGACATGCATACTGTTCAAGGCAAGAACGCCGTCATGTTGTTTCATAAGAAAATTTACCCGTTGATCCGGGCCGAGGTACCTGATGTTCAATGCTATATTGTAAGCAGCGCAGTACATCCCGAGGTGCTGGCCCTCTCCAGAGCGGATTCTTCCGTGAAGGTTATTGAAGAACCCGGACAAGCTGCTGAATACATACGCCGGTCCAAGGCAGTCTTGGTATATTTGCGTGAAGGCAGCCACAGTCAGAAAAAGATTCTGGAAGCTTGGGCACTCCGGACTCCGGTAGTAACCAGCCTTAGAGGTGCGGAGGCGCTAAACTGTGAGCACGGGCGGAATATATTGCTGGCCGGTACCACTGTTGCTATGGCCGAACATGCAATCAAACTGCTTCAGTCCCCCGAGCTTGGCTCCCTTATCGCTGACCGTGCTTACCGGACGCTGGTAAATCACTATGAGATGAAGAAAGTTCAGGCCAAAGTACTAAGCCTCGTGTAATTATATCAACATAGCATATCCATCTCTCGTCTATCATATATTTCCTTATAGAATAGACGATAGTGAGGTGTGTGCTTTGAGTAACGGAAGAATGACGTTCAAGTTTGAAGTGGATAACAGCAAGAAACCTGAATCAAACGAGCGCAGATCAGGAGCCGGGCTGGGTACTGCCAGAGATTACACGGAAATAGAGCAGCGTGACGGAATGGGGACCTTCGAAAAACCCAAATCGCATTTTTTTCCATCCGGTCATGCGCCTGATTTATGGGAGGGGGAACCGCAGTTTGCTCTTGTTCCGGCACAGGAGCATGAAGTGGACCAGGAGGAACGCAACTATGCTACAGCCTGGGCAACGGAGACGGAGCACTATAGTGACCTTTCCGCTCTAGGGAGTGGCTTTGGAGGTTCCTACCATACCCGCCGTCCCTCCTATTGGTGGAAGCTAGCCCTATCCATAGCCGGAGCCTTGGGGATCGGCATTCTACTTGGATATGCTGCCTTGTCTTTTATAGGCGGCGGAAGCCTTACAGGCAGTTCCAACACGCCGAGAGTTAACTCTGCTGTGCAGGAAGGTAAGGGTACAACTGCTGTTCTGCCGCAGGATATAAGCAAAAATGCGGGAGTGAACCCCATTTCTGTACAGGTTGCAGCACAGACCTATTATCTCCTGCAGTACGGTGTGTTCAGCACTCCGGCAGGAGCAGAGCAGGCCCGTCAGGAACTGCTGGATGCAGGACTTGCAGCCGGTCTCGATCCGGCTGACGGCAACCGGGTATATGCGGGAATGTCGCCGGACCGTGAGCAGGCCAAGCTCCTCAGCAGCGGTCTGAAGAACCAGGGTATTGAGCTATATGTTAGGGAGGTTTCACTCCCTGCAGCGGCAGAAGCCGCTTACACCGGGCAAGCAGAAACTGTGAATAACTACTTCGCTGCCAGCGGGAAGCTGCTGGGTGAGCTCAGCAGGCTCTCCGCGGCCGAACTAAGCGGGCAGGAAGAGGCTGCGGAGAGTACAGAGGTCAGTACACTTCATATGCAGTGGACCGAAGCGGTCAAAGCATTGGAGCCGGGCCTGCCCGCTGAAGCTCAAAAGCTTTGTGCCGGGCTGGAGAAATCTATGAGCCAGGGGATTTCCGCGCTGAACGAGTATAACAAGAACCAAGCTCAAGGTTTGTTGTGGGAGGTGCAGGAGGCCATGATGAGTTTCCTCACCGGTCAGAAGAGCCTGCTGGCAGCCCTGACCTAAATGCTTCTTTTCATGAATTAGAAACAGTACTCCCCCGATTCCGGCAATCTGCCGGGCGGGGGAGTACTGTTATTTTGGGGAGCTGAATGATTCACTGATGCTATGTAGTCTATTTCGCAGGTCCCAGCCGATACAGATGTGCTATATAACATACCAATGATTGGCATACAGCTATGAATTCCATTGGGGAAGTGGTAATCATTTCCGTACCGGATTTTACGTTTGTATTGAACTCCGTTTCACCGTATAATAATTAGGGTGTCAAAAAATGGCGAGGGAAGACTTAGATGAAGAAGAAAAATGTGGGAATACTGCTGTTATTTCTAATTCTGGGCTGGCTAGCCGGGGCGTGGATCGCCAAACTGCTGGAACCTGTAAAAGCTTTGTCTTTTCTTACAGCCTCGACTGTACTCAAATGGTCGCCGCAAGCCGATTTGGACATCATAACTTACGACATCACTATTCATTTGAAATTGTGTCTGCTCAGTCTTGCAGGAATTATTACGGCCCTTTGGCTCTACCGGAGACTATAGCATTCGCTGTTCACTTCAGAAGGGACGCTACTACAGTGGAGCATGACAACTCACGACAGATTATTCTTGCCTCCGGTTCTCCGCGCCGCCGGGAACTGCTAACGCTGCTGGGCTTGCCCTTTAAGGTGATCTCGAGCGATGCGGATGAGAGCACGGCTCCAGGTCTTGCACCTGAGGATATTGTGCGCAGTCTCGCGCTCCGCAAAGCGGAGGCAGTCCTGTCATCTGCTGGTGAACGTGCATCCGTTATCGTTGGCAGTGACACAATCGTGGTACTGGACGGCCAAGTGCTCGGCAAGCCGTTGGACCCGCAGGACAGCAGAGCCATGCTTAAGCTGCTGCAGGGCCGGACACACCAGGTGTATACCGGAGTAGCCTGCATAGGGTTGCCTGAAGAGAAGACTGTAGTCCGGCACCGGGTAACCTCTGTAACCATGAGAGCGATGAGCTTGGATGAAATCTCCGCTTACATAGCGACCGGAGAGCCTGCCGATAAGGCTGGCTCCTATGCGATCCAAGGGCTGGGCGCCACCCTGGTGGAACGGATTGAAGGCTGTTATTTTAACGTGGTCGGATTGCCGCTGTCACTGCTTGGGGAGATGTTGTCCGATTTTGGCATCTCAGTGCTTGGCCTTCAAGGATCGGATTAGGAAAGAGGGATAGGGATGGAGTCGCAATTATTAATGCTGCGGGACCTCCCCCATGAAGAACGACCACGAGAGCGCATGATGCATTATGGGGCAGAATCACTAAGTCAAGCAGAGCTGCTGGCCATCCTGCTGCGTACAGGTACGCGGGCAGAATCGGCTATTCATATTGCCCAGCGGATTCTGGGACAGGCAGGCAGTCTTCGCGGGCTGGCGGACCTGAGCATTGAAGAACTGACGAATATCAAAGGCATCGGCCCTGCCAAGGCGGTGCAACTCAAAGCTGGCATAGAGCTGGGAAGACGAATGGCGAATTCCCGGCTGACCGATCCGGTCATTATCCGCTCTCCACAGGATGCGGCGGAGATATTAACCGAGCAGCTGCGTTATCTGCAGAAGGAGCATTTTGTCTGCCTCTTTCTGAATACGAAAAATCATGTTATTGCGCAGGAGACATTATCCATGGGTAGCCTCAACGCCTCCATTGTGCATCCCCGTGAGGTGTTCAGGGCAGCTATGAAATGCAGCAGCGCAGCTATCATATGCGCACATAATCATCCGAGCGGTGATCCTACGCCCAGTCCGGAGGACATCTCCTTAACCTCAAGATTGCTTCAGGCCGGGGAGATTGTCGGGATCGATGTGCTGGATCACCTGATTATTGGAGACAGCAGTTTTGTAAGTTTGAAGGAAAAAGGTTTTATGTAATACAATTGTCCAGAGATACAAGGAAAAGGAGAATACAAGCATGTTAGGTGGTTTTACGAAAGATTTAGGAATTGACCTGGGGACAGCGAATACGCTTGTCTATGTACGCGGTAAGGGGATTGTTGTCAGAGAGCCTTCCGTTGTGGCCATTAATACAGATACTAAGACCATTGAAGCCGTTGGCGAATCTGCCAAAAAAATGATCGGCCGTACGCCGGGAAATATCCGTGCCATTCGTCCAATGAAGGATGGAGTAATTGCTGATTTTGATACCACGGCAACTATGATCAAATATTTTATCCGTCAGGCGCAGAAACAGCGCTCGATGTTCCAGCGCCATCCAAATGTAATGGTGTGCGTACCGTCCGGCATCACAGCTGTGGAGCAGCGTGCTGTTGAGGATGCTACCAAGCAGGCGGGTGCTCGTGAGGCCTATATTATCGAGGAACCTTTTGCAGCTGCCATTGGTGCAGATCTTCCGGTATGGGAGCCTACAGGCAGTATGGTTGTCGATATTGGCGGAGGGACTACTGAAGTGGCTGTTATCTCCCTTGGCGGTATCGTGACCAGCCGGTCTGTTCGGGTTGCCGGCGACGAAGCGGATGAATCCATCATTCAATACATCAAGCGCCAATATAATCTCATGATCGGGGAACGTACCTCCGAGCAGCTCAAGATGGATGTGGGCTCTGCTCTGCCTCTGGAGAAGACCGAAACCATGGAGATCCGCGGACGTGACCTCGTGACCGGTCTGCCTAAGACGTTGACCATTACCTCAGATGAGATCTGCGAAGCATTATCGGATACCGTAAATGCCATTGTCGAGGCTGTAAAGGTAACACTGGAGAAATGTCCACCTGAACTCGCTGCTGATATTATGGATCGGGGAATTGTACTTACCGGCGGCGGCGCTCTGCTGCGGAACCTGGATAAGTTGCTGGCCCGTGAGACTGGTATGCCGGTCATTGTCGCTGAGAACCCGCTGGATTGTGTAGCTATTGGAACAGGCAAAGCCCTGGAGAATATTCATCTCTTCAAGAGCCGCAGCAGCTCAGGCCTCCGCTCCAAGCGCTAAATTGTATATGCTTGTGAACGTCAACCCCTAATATGGGAGAAATACGTTTGTTAGAGGGTGTTGAAACTGTTTAAACTGTTTAACAATAAACGTCTGTTCATATTATTGATCACACTGGTCATGTTTATCGTTGTTATGGGATTCAGTCTGGGGACGAGAAAATCCTTGTCTTGGCCGGAGAATTTCCTGAGAGATACGACTGGTTTTGTGCAGAATTTGTTCTACAAGCCCGCTGGATATGTAGCGGGCTTGTTCCAAGATATCGGAAATCTGCATGACCTGGCTGAGGAGAATGAGCAGCTCAAAATCGTTGCTGCTCAATACGCCAGGGATAAAGCGCAGTATAACTTCATCAAGGCACAATACGATCGATATCAAATCGATCTTAAGTTTACGAATGCTCAGAAGAATTTGTACAAATATGACTACCGGATCGCTAATGTGGTCAGTCTGACCACAGAGCCGAGCAACAACACGCTGGTTATTGACCTTGGTGCTAAGGATGGAATTAAGCTGAATATGTCCGTCACCTCTGTGGAGGGACTGGTTGGCGTAATCAGCAAAGTAAGCAATTTCACTTCCACGGTGAAGCTGATGACCATGATGGATCTCAATGATCCCAACTCCCAGCCTCCAATTGCGGCGACTGTCTTCAACAAGGAAGGGACGACCTTCGGAATGATTGAATCCTACGACCAGCAATCCGGGATGCTCATCATGAACAAGATCCCTGTTGGAAATCCGGTAGTCAAAGGTGATACCATCATATCTTCAGGTATTGGGGGAATATACCCGCGCGGAATGTCCATCGGAACAGTTGAGAGTGTTAAGGTAGGAGAATACGGGTTGACTTCTACTGCAATCATTAAGCCGGCGGCAGGATTCCAGGACTGGAAGGAACTCTTCGTTGTCTTTACGCAGGAGCGTGCCGAATAGTGAAGATGCGCAGATCCGTATTAATTCTGTTATTATTTCTATTATTTATTGTTGAAGGCACGATAATGCCCTGGTTGCTTCCAAATGCCTGGGAGATGCGGATTATTCCTAATCTCGTTTTTATCGTCATACTGTTTGTGACAGTATACCATCACCGACATACGGCACTTATTCTTGGCTTGTCTTTCGGTATGCTGCACGATGTGGTCTTTTACGGCAGGATTCTTGGTGCCCATTCGTTCGCAATGGGGTTGTCCGCTTATCTGATTGGCCTGATATTTCAGATTCCGCGCGCCCCGCTGCCGCTGATGATGACGGTGGTGCTGCTGGGCAGCCTGCTTGAGGATAGTGTGCTTTTTGCCATTTACAGTGTATTTAATTTAGGCCAGGTTCCTTATAACTGGGCATTGCTGCATCACATGCTGCCTACCATGTTATTTCATTTTGCTATCGCCCTGCTCCTTTATGTTCCTCTCCGGAGGCAGATTGAACTGCTGAAGAAAGAGACCCGCAAGGAAGAGGCGGCGTGAAGCCGGACTGCATTTTCTTACATGGGAAAGAAGGAATTTGCCTGGCCCGGCACGAATGAATGAGAATGGGGGGACAGGCATATGACAGTACAATCCAAGCATGTAAGGATCAAGGGCATCAAGGATGGCCTGGTATTCCTGCTAGACGACAAGTGTCCCTTTGAAGATCTCTTAAGTGAACTTCGCTATAAGCTGGAGCACAGCCATCAGAATATATTGACCGGACCGATTGTGCATGTGGACATTAAGCTGGGCAGCCGTCCCGTGACTGAAGAAGATAAAGAAGCCATTCTCAACATTCTGAAGAGCCAGGGCAATCTGCTGATCCGTTCTGTAGAAGCGTTGGAGGAACCCGGTGAGAAGGACAGTGATGCACTGTTTCTGATCAGTGGCATGCTTCGCTCGGGCCAAGTGCTGCATCATGAAGGAAATCTTCTGTTTTTGGGTGATGTGAATCCCGGAGGGTCGATTACCTGTACGGGTGATATTTATATTCTCGGAGCGCTCCGCGGAATGGCTCATGCCGGAGTAGATGGCAACCAGGAGGCAATTATTGCTGCATCTTTGCTGTCACCTACACAACTGCGGATTGCCGATGTCATTAGCCGCCCGCCAGATGAATGGGGTACCCGTGAGAGCAGCATGGAATTTGCCTATTTATCGAGCGGTGCTATGCAGATCGACAAAATTCATAATATAGTCAAATTACGTCAGGGTTTAAATGTGTTTAAAGGGGTGTAGCCTCCATGGGAGAAGCGATTGTCGTAACCTCGGGCAAAGGCGGAGTTGGCAAAACAACCACAACGGCCAATATTGGCACCGCGCTTGCATTGCAGGGCAAAAAAGTATGTCTGGTCGATACCGACATTGGACTTCGGAATCTGGATGTAGTTATGGGGCTGGAGAACCGCATCATATATGATCTTGTGGATGTAGCGGAAGGACGCTGCCGCCTGAACCAGGCACTGGTGAAGGACAAGCGTTTTGATGAACTGTACATGCTGCCTGCAGCGCAGACCAAAGACAAGACCTCTGTTACACCAGAGCAGGTAAAGGATATTATTCTTGAACTCAAGAAGGAATACGAATACATCCTGATTGATTGTCCCGCTGGAATCGAGCATGGGTTCCGTAATGCTATTGCCGGGGCAGACAAGGCCATTGTCGTGACTACTCCGGAGCATGCCGCGGTACGGGATGCGGACCGGATTATCGGCCTTTTGGAGCAATCCCATGTAGAGTCGCCGAAACTGGTAGTTAACCGGATTCGGCCGGGACTTGTGAAATCAGGGGATATGCTTGATATTGAGGATATTCTGCAGGTACTGAATATTGATTTGATCGGTATTGTTCCTGATGATGAACTGGTTATCAAGGCGGCGAACAGCGGAGAGCCAACTGTAATGAACCCTGATTCGGCAGCGGCAATCGCTTACCGCAATATCGCCCGGCGTATCCTGGGTGATGCGGTACCACTGATGCAGCTTGACCGGAAGCCAGGTACCTTCAAGAAGCTGAAGAAGTTCTTCGGTATGGGCTGAAGCGGAATCATAGTCTAAGTAGTACCAAGAGTCAGCAAAGATCCCGTCTGCAGAGTAGTCTGCGGCGGGATTTTTGCTTCGAACCTTAAGGAATTTTATAGGATGTACGCTAACAACTTTCAGGAATGCCGACAATAAGTCTCCAGCTAAATACCATTCATCCCATTTCTGTACCCGTCCGGCCGGGGCTTGTTCTAAAGCAGCCTGCGACGTTCATAAAATGAAAGTAAACAAGCCCGCCGGAGGGATCGATATGGAACAGAAATCAGATATTAAAGGCCGCCGCAAACAGCGTATCCGCAACCTGCTGGAGCAGGATGATGCTTCGCAGAAGGCAGCGGTACCACCGCTGTTCGCACTGCCTGACCAGACAACAACCTTCAAGGAATGGGGAGAAGGAGCCTCCCATGATTTTTCCAAGATTCCTGAGCCCGATCCTGAGGCCATGTGGAAGCAGCGGCGTAATAACTGGGTGGATGAAGGCGGAGGAGACAAGCCAGGGTTTGCTTCGGGCTTTATGCGGAAGACTATTGCGAGCCTCGTTGTGTTTGGTGCTGTATGGGGGATCTTCAACGTTCAACAGCCCTGGGCGCTGAAAGTGCAGGTGTTTATTGCCGATGCCCTCACCCGGGATATGGACTTTGCCGCCGCTGAGGTTTGGTATGAAGAGCATTTCAGCGGAGCGCCGGCGTTTATTCCGATTTTTGGTGATAAGAATCCTCCAGCCGAAAAAGTGACTGCTGCTCATGACCTGAATGCTCCGCTTGAGGGAAGCATTGTCCGTCCTTTTGCAGCAACATTAAAGGGTGTGGAGATTATGCCAGCAGTAAATTCAAACAGTTCACTCACGGTGAAAAGTGTAGATACAGGACGCGTTTTGTCCGTTGCCAAAGAAGCAGAGGGCGGAATACGGATTACGGTACGGCATACCGGAGATGTAACGGCTGAATATGGGCATCTAAGCGGAACGAAGCTGGCTGCGGATGATTGGGTTCAGAGCGGAGATACCATTGGCTGGCTTGAGGAACAGGAGAATGCTTCTGTACCCCTGCTTTTTTTTGCAATTATGAAAGACAAGACTTATATTGATCCCGCTGAAGTGGTATCGTTTGATTAGGATCAGAGGTATTGAATTGTCGCTGCATCCCCTATTCGTTCTGATTATGCTGCTCTCCGTGATCACAGGACAGTTCCTGGAGCTGTTGACGTTGTTCACCATTGTATTCATCCACGAGTTGGGACATGTGTGTGCTGCGCTGCTCTGCGGGGTACACGTGAAATCCATACAGCTGCTTCCTTTTGGTGGGGTAGCGGTAATGGAGGATCATGGACGGCTTAACGCGACCCGGGAGATAGGCATTGCGGTTGCCGGACCTTTGCAGAATCTGTTGCTGATATTGATGGCCTATGGTCTCCAGCAGGCTGGATATGGAAGCAGCGGCTTCCTGGCTTATTTCATACAAGCCAATGCCATTATCGGTCTGTTTAATCTGCTGCCGGTACTCCCTCTGGATGGCGGGAAAATATTTCAGGCGACGCTTAGTCTGCTGCTTCCCTATTATGTCACATTACTATGGTGTGGCAGAGTGAGCATCGCGGCGAGTCTGCTGGTGGTGTTGTACTCCATCCTGCCGCTGGGTACGGGCGGAGGGCTCCGTCTGAATCTCCTGATGATCGGTGCGTTTCTTCTTTATTCGAACATTACGGATCAGCGCAATTTACCGTATCGGTTTGTCTCTTTTTTGATGAACAGGGAGGCGGTTTATGAACGTTACCGGCAGTCGGGAAGCGCGGTGCGTCCGATAGTTGCCTTTTCCGCGAAACCTTTGGATGATATATTGCGTCTATTTAAACGTAACCATTATCATTTTATCTATGTAATGAATGAAGAAAAGACCATAGTGGCCGTTGTGCCGGAGCAGAAATTGATCTCTTCTTATTTTGGAATGTAAATGTGGACATGAAACGTCCAGCTAGTAATGGACAGTGGAAGATTGATTCAAACCAGAGGTGAAGCCATGAAACAAATGATCGTTCACTGCACGCAGCATGTTACCCGGATGGCTCTTCTGGACAATGGGAGCCTGGTGGAATATGCGGCTGAACGAGATCAGCAGCAAGGACTGGTCGGGAGCTACTACAAGGGCCGGGTTATGAATGTATTGCCAGGAATGCAGGCTGCTTTTGTTGATATCGGACAGAAGAAGAATGCGTTTTTATATGTGGATGACGTGCTGCATCCCCATCTGGAGAGGCAGCCTGAGGTGAAGCCCTCCATTGAAACGCTGCTGGAGCCCGGCCAGGAAATTGTGGTCCAGGTGAGAAAAGAGCCCCGGGGCGGCAAAGGTGCGCGTGTCACAACCCACTATACACTTCCGGGACGCTGGATGGTGTACATGCCTTATGCAGAATATGTCGGTGTATCCAAAAAAATCAGCCGTGAATCGGAACGCACCAGACTAAAAGGAATGGGTGAACGGCTCCGCAGGCGTGAAGAGGGTATTATCATGCGGACTGTTTCGGAGGATGAGCCGATGGAGGCCGTTGAAGGCGACCTCTCCTTTTTGCGGGCACAGTGGGAAATGATCATCCGCCGGTCACAGGAAGCCGTGGCGCCGGCACTTCTTCACTCTGATCTCAGTATTGTGCAGCGCTTCATCAGGGATGCCTTTAACCCACAGCGTGATGAACTGATGATTGATTCGGCCAAGGCCGTCCGGGAGGCGCAAGCCTTTCTGAATGACATGGCACCTGGAAAATACAAGCCTGTGGGGTTTTATCATGGACAGGAGTCCATCTTTACGGCTTACGGGGTGCAGGAACAGCTCCACAAAAGTTTCGAAAGGAAGATTACGCTGGAGGGTGGAGCAACGCTGATCTGGGATGAGACAGAGGCGTTAACTGTAATTGATGTCAATACCGCGCAATACATCGGCGGATCTACGCTCGAGGAGACTGTAACACGTACGAATCTCTTGGCGGCGGAAGAGATCGGACGATTGATTCGCTTGCGCGATACGGGAGGCATTATCATCATCGACTTTATTGATATGCAGCACGAGGAGCACCGGCGGATGGTTACGGAACGGCTCGAGGGGGTCATCAGCCGCGACCGCACACAGACGCATATTCTGGGCTGGACGCACCTCGGACTACTCGAGATGACCCGCAAGAAGGCGAGACATGATTCTGCGGGTTTTGCCCCGGTGATCTGCCAATGCTGCGGAGGTACAGGTAAAATTGGTTCGTGGCTGGAATGAGCCATGGACTCCCGGTGCATGCAATTTATAATTTTTGAATCATTGACTCTATGGATTATATATGCTATTATCTTCAAGTATGTGTTTGGTTGTTTTAATCCTACACATGCTGCAACCGCTCCGATCGGGTACATAAGCGCGTTCCCCCTGGGAACTGCCACCTAGACTAGGCGAGTCTGAGACATGAGGAGGTGCAAGTACAATGTATGCAATTATCGAAACTGGCGGTAAACAATACAAAGTCCAAGAGGGCGACGTGTTGTTCATTGAGAAGCTGGAAGCTGAAGACGGCGCAAGCGTAACGTTTGACCGTGTATTGGCTGTTTCTAACGATGGTGGTCTGACTGCAGGAACTCCGCTGGTAAGCGGCGCGTCTGTAACAGCTAAAGTCGAGAAACATGGTAAGGGTCAGAAGGTTGTAGTCTACAAATACAAACCGAAGAAGAACTACCACAAGAAACAAGGTCATCGTCAACCGTACACTAAAGTAACTATCGAGAAGATTCAAGCGTAAGAAGGTGCGTTAATGATTAACGTGCGGATTACACGGGCTTCTGCTCAAGGTGCGATTGTCGGTTTTGCCGTAAAAGGGCATGCGGAATACGCAAAGAACGGCAGGGATATTGTCTGCGCCGGCGTTTCCACCATCACGGTTGGAACGGTGAATTCGATTGAACGCCTGACAGGCGTTGTTCTGGATACTTCGATGAAGGATGGATTTCTTAGCGGGACAATCGTTCCCATAGATCATCCTGAAGTGTCTGCCAAGGTCCAGTTACTACTGGAGTCGATGGTACTCATGCTTGGTGATATCGCAGATTCATACGGGAAGTATATTAAGATACAGGAAGTCATTATTTAAAGAAGGAGGTTGACCAACATGTTGAAATTGGATCTTCAATTGTTCGCATCGAAAAAGGGTGTAGGTTCTACAAAGAACGGACGTGATTCCCACTCCAAGCGTCTTGGCGTAAAACGTGCTGACGGTCAAGCAGTTACCGGCGGGAACATTCTGGTTCGTCAACGCGGAACCAAAATCCACCCGGGCACTAACGTAGGCATCGGTAAAGATGATACGCTGTTCGCTTTGGTTGATGGCGTAGTGAAGTTCGAACGTTGGGGCCGCGATCGCAAAAAAGTGAGCGTGTACCCGGTTGATGTCGCTCCGGTAGCAGCGGCACTGGAAGCGTAAGCTTTCGGAATCAAATTGCAAGTAGAAGCCTCCGGCATGAGTGCCGGGGGCTTTTTTTCAGGAGTATCTTTTTGAATTTGAATTTGAATTTGAATTTGAATTTGAATTGCTGGTGATTGCTGAGAAACCCTGTGTTATACTGAAAAATGGTAAATATCAAGTGAAGAGAACGGCTAAATGGGCATGAATTTTGCGAACTGAGGGACGGGGAGAAAGAATGAAATCCTGGAAATGGTTGATCTGGGCAGTCATGTTATCCGTAATGCTTCCTTTAGGACTTTTGTATTGGCACACCTCCCTTTTTACATGTCTGCTGCTCGGCATATGGATAGCCGCAGTGCTTGCGTTCAGTTCCGTATACTACCGGCGTCATTTTGAAGAGGAATTGCGTGTACAGGAGAAGACACTACAGCAGGCGGCGAACCGGACACTCAATCATCATCGTCATGACTGGATGAATGATCTGCAGGTACTTTACGGATATATCCAGCTCGGCAAGCCTGATAAATCCCTGGAGTGTGTGGGAAGAATAAAGGAACGGATCGCACTGGACAGCCGTATTGCTAAGCTCGGCATTCCTTCGCTCGTGTTCTATCTGCAGTCTTTCCGAACCTTCAGAAGCAGCTTAGAGCTTGAAGTGCTGGTAGAAGAAGGACTGCAGCTGGAGGACAAGCTCAGTGCGGACACGGGGGAAGAGCTTACACAGGTGATTATGCAAACGGTGAGGGCCTATCAGTACAGTGGGCTAGCCTTGCATGGTGACACAAGGAAGCTCCGGCTTGGTTTTACACAGGATGGAGGAGACATTCTTATCTCTTTCGAAGGCGACGGCGATCATGGCAGTCCCGAGCTGCTGCAGGGGCAAATTTATAATATAGTTCAAGGAAAAATTATCAAAGCGGAACAGCCCGGACGGGACAAGAGCTATGTAGAGCTGCGGCTGCCGCTGGAAATGTAAGGAAGGTGAACATGAATGTTCGTAGATAAAGCTAAGATTTATGTAAAAGGCGGCGACGGCGGCGATGGTCTTGTGGCCTTTCGCCGGGAGAAATATGTGCCGGAAGGCGGACCGGCCGGGGGGGACGGCGGCCGTGGAGGAGACGTTATTTTCCGGGTGGATGAAGGTTTGCGTACACTGATGGACTTCCGTTATCAGCGCCACTTCAAAGCAGAGCGCGGGGTCAAGGGGCGTAACAAAAGCCAGCACGGAGCGAACGCCGAGCACATGATTGTTCGCATTCCGCCAGGAACTGTACTGATTGACGATGACACTCAGGAAGTGATAGCCGACATGACCCGACATGGACAGCAGGTCGTGGTTGCCCGTGGGGGGCGGGGCGGACGGGGAAATACCCGGTTTGCCACAGCTAATAATACAGCTCCTGAGCTGGCGGAGAATGGTGAAGAAGGCCAGGAACGCTACATTGTGATGGAACTGAAGGTTATGGCAGATGTAGGGCTTGTGGGTTTCCCGAGTGTGGGTAAATCTACTCTGCTTTCAGTCGTTTCCGCTGCTCAGCCCAAGATCGGAGCGTACCACTTCACAACCATTACACCGAACCTGGGAGTTGTGGATGTAGGCGACGGCCGAAGCTTTGTAATGGCCGATCTGCCGGGACTCATTGAAGGCGCGAGTGAAGGTGTAGGTCTGGGACATGAATTCCTGCGTCATGTTGAGCGCACCCGGATCATCATTCATGTTGTGGATATGTCCGGTTCCGAAGGACGCGATCCTTTTGAGGATTGGGTGAAGATTAATGATGAGTTGAGACAATATAATGCCGGTCTTATTGACCGTCCACAGATTGTAGCGGCCAATAAGATGGATATGCCTGAATCAGAGGCTAATCTGATTGCTTTCCGTGAGAAGGTATCTGAGCTCCGGCCGGATATGGAGATCATGCCGATTTCTTCCCTTACCCGCCAAGGGGTTCAAGAACTTCTTTACCGGGCAACGGATGTCCTCGACAGTATTCCTGTGGCTCCGGTTGTGGAAGAAGTGGCAGAGACCAAAGAACGCAAGGTCTACAAGCTGGAAGCAGAAGAGGATAACTCCTTTACCATTACGCGTGACAATGATGCCTTTGTCGTCAGCAGCCCTCGGATTGAGCGGATGCTGAAACGGATGCAGCTCAGTACACATGATGCTATACTGAAGCTTGCCCGTACATTGCGCCACATGGGTGTAGATGCGGAACTCCGCAAACGTGGGGCTGTGGAAGGAACCATTGTCCGTATCGCTGATTTCGAATTCGAGTTTGTTGAGAATAGCAGCTACTATTAAGTAGTTGCCGGCATAACGATGAATACCAAACGCCGACTGTGCTTTCCCGGAAAAGGGAGGTACAGCCGGCGTTTTTTACTTGGACCCAACTGATCGTCAATGAATCCCAAGAAGCGATTTTGTTCAAGGGCAGTCAGGTGTTGGATTCCTTTACAGCCAGCAGACATACACTCAACACACCGAACGTTCCGATTCTCTCCAATATTGCCTGATTAGGCAATTGGTGGCCTTTATATGGGATCACCCCCGGATTTTCGGGGATTTTGCTGTATTATACCAGAAGGGCAATGCACTTGCAGCTCGGAGAGAGTTGAGTGTGAACTTACTGCAACGGGGTGCTAGGTTGATATATGTGAAAAGTTGTTGTTGCATTTTACAGCAGCCATCCCGTATAATGTCCACTATATAAACACAAAAGTCTTTGAGGTGAGGACGTTCGTGAAAGAACGCTATTATTTGGTCCGAGAGGACATATTGCCTGACGCTGTGCTGAAGACTATGCAGGTCAAGCAGCTGCTTGAGGCGGGAGATGCCAAGACGGTACATGAGGGTGTAGAACAGGTTGGGCTTAGCCGCAGCGCATTTTATAAATACAAGGATGGTATTCATCTGATCCATCAGCTCGAACGCGAGCGTATTGTCACAATCTCCATTGATCTGGAGCACGAGTCTGGTATGCTGTCCAAAGTGCTGGGATCTGTGGCAGTTCATGGTGCCAATGTGCTGACAATTCATCAGAGTATTCCGCTCCAGGGACGGGCCAATGTGGTTATCTCTGTGGAGATATCGCATTTGAACGAAGAGCTCGGGGATATGCTGGACAGTCTGAAGGCGATACCCGGAGTGAAACGTGCTTTAATTATCGGGCAAGGGTAGTATAGCTTCATAAAACTTTTAGGAGGATTCAAATGAAGCCGGTCAAAGTGGGGTTACTGGGTCTGGGAACAGTAGGTACGGGCGTAGTCCGTATCGTAGAAGGAAATCAGGAAGATCTGAGCAGTCAGGTGGGTTCACCGATTGTTATTGAGCGCATTGCTGTGAAGAATACCGAGAAAGCCCGTGATATCGAAGTGGATGCCGCTATAATTACCGATGATCCTTGGGAGGTTATCCGGGACCCGGAGATTGACGTTATTGTGGAAGTGATGGGCGGGATCGCAGGAACTAAGGAATATATTCTGGAGGCACTGGAACGCGGCAAGCATATCGTGACCGCCAACAAGGATTTAATGGCGCTGCATGGCTCCGAGATTCTGGCTAAGGCGCAGGAGAAACAGTGCGATGTTTTTTATGAGGCCAGTGTAGCCGGAGGGATTCCGATTATCCGTACATTGATCGAAGGCTTTTCCTCTGACAAAATCGTGAAGATTATGGGCATCGTAAACGGGACTACTAATTACATACTGAGCAAAATGAGCCAGGAAGGCGCATCCTATCTTGATGTCTTGAAGGAAGCACAGGAACTGGGATATGCCGAATCTGATCCAACCTCCGATGTCGAGGGCTTGGATGCTGCACGAAAGATGGCTATTCTCGGTACCCTTGGTTTTCGTACCAATGTTGAGCTGAGTGATGTCAGTGTCAGCGGCATCTCTGGAGTGAGCAAGGAGGATATTGCTTTTGCCAAAAGACTTGGTTATGAGATGAAGCTGCTGGGCATCGCGGAGAGCCACGAAGATGAATTCAGTATCAGTGTGCAGCCTACGATGATTCGGGCCAGCCATCCGATTGCTTCCGTGAACGGTGTGTACAATGCGGTGTATGTATATGGTCAAGCCGTGGGAGAAACCATGTTCTATGGTGCAGGAGCGGGCGCAATGCCAACAGCAACGTCCATAGTAGCGGATCTGGTTGCCGTCATTAAGAATCTTAAGCTGGGTGTTAACGGGTTAAAGCAGATTGTTCCTTACAAACAAAAGAAGCTCAAGAGTGACGAAGACATCTTCTATAAGAATTTCCTGCTGCTGCATGTGGATGACAAGGCAGGGGTACTGGCCAAAATCACGCAGGTATTTGCAGAGTACGATGTCAGTCTGGATTCCGTGGTGCAGCAGGCGAATTCGCATAATCCGGATGCAGAGATTATTATCGTGACGCACAATGCGAGCAAGGCGAGTATGAATAAAGTAATGCGGCATCTGGAGCAGCTAAAGGTTATTCACCGGATTAAGAGCCACTATCGGGTGGAAGGCTGAACCTTGAATCCCTGCTGACAGCTCCACGCAAAAATAATGAAGGAGATTTTACCAGTTATGAGTATGTACGGAAGGTCTAGAGTTAAAGTCCCCGCCAGTACCGCAAATCTGGGGCCGGGTTTTGATACATTGGGCATGGCGCTTTCCCTGTATGCCTGGATTGAAATGGAGGAATCCGCAGATACCGTATTTCATCTTTATGGAGATGAGATGGCAGGTGTGGCCACGGATAAAAGCAATCTGCTCTACCAGGTGGCACAAATGGTTTTTGACGAAGCCGGTGTAGAGATTCCGGAGCTTTCCATTACCATGTACTCCGAGATCCCCCTTACTCGAGGACTGGGCAGCAGCGCATCAGCGATTGTTGGCGGAATGGCGGCAGCCAATGCAATGATTGGTTCCCCTTTGAGCCTAGCCAAGCTGTTCGATATGGCAACTGCCCTGGAGAAGCATCCCGATAATGTGGGGGCCTCGCTTTTCGGCGGGATTATCACAGCCGTCTGGGATGGCGAGCATGCGGATTATATCCGGATTGAGCCTCCCCGGGACCTTGAGGTTCTGGTAGTAATTCCTCAATTCGAACTTTCTACCACCAAAGCGCGTGGTGTGCTTCCATTGGAGATCACGGTAGGAGATGCTGTGCATAACATCAGCCGGACCTCGCTTTTGACTGCTGCTATGGCTGCAGGCCGGCTTGATCTCATTGGCCGCGCCATGCAGGATCGTCTGCATCAGCCTTATCGGGCACCACTGGTGCCCGGCATGGAGAAGCTGCTGGCCGAAGCGACAGGGCATGGGGCACTGGGCATTGCATTGAGTGGTGCCGGACCTACGCTGCTCTGTATGGTTGAGCGGAATGGGAGTCGTAAGGAGGAGCTGGAGCTCTTTCTGAAACAAACGATGGAGGAGCATGGTATTCCTGCACGTACCTGCTGGCTGCTGCCTTGTACTTCAGGAGTTGTCTCAGAGCTGATTGAAACAAACCAGATGCAAAATGGGTCATTTTTGGATATGATAAAAGGAGAAAAACAGTTATGAAATCAATAGCAGTGTTGCCGCAGGGCTCGGTCTCGCACGAAGCGCTGCTGCATTTATTTGGTGATGAGCCTGTAAATATTGAGCATCATAAGCTTATCTCTGATGTTTTTCTGGCCACGGCTAGTGGTATGGCGGACTACAGCGTAATTCCTATTGAGAATACTATCGAAGGTTCGGTAAGTCTGCATATTGATTGGCTCATCAACGAAGTGGATCTGCCAATGCAGGCAGAGTGGATTTTTCCATCCATACAGAATCTGATCAGTAATCCTAAGGAATTCACAGATGCTGAAGGCCATAAGGATTACACCAAAGTGGTCAAAATCCTTTCTCATCCCGTTGCCATGGCGCAATGTCTGCAATTTATCCGTCAACACGCCCCTTGGGCAGAACTGGAGTCTGTCGGAAGCACATCCGAAGCGGTTGAAATCGTGTCCAAGAATCCAGGTATTGGCTGGGCAGCAATCGGTACAGCGCTTGGTGCAGCAACGCATGGGCTTGAGATTGTAGAGCGGCAGGTTACGGACCATAATAACAATTACACACGGTTTGTGCTGGTAGGTCATCAGAAGCTGGAACTTCCACGGAAAAGCAGTGGTGATAAGACAAGCATTCTGGTGACTCTGCCGGAGGACTTTCCGGGGGCGCTCCATCAGGTACTGGCTGCATTTGCTTGGCGGCGGCTGAATTTATCGCGTATAGAGTCACGGCCGACGAAGAAGAAATTGGGTACTTATTATTTTTATATTGATGTGCTGGAACCGATAGAATCGGTCCTGCTCCCCGGGGCAATTGAAGAGATCAAGGCCCTGGGCTGCCAGGTGCGGATTCTGGGCTCGTATCCCACATACACCTATGAGGAAGAGAAAGCGGAGGTGCAGTAAGTTCATGGCTGAGCAATGGATCTATCTGGATGGACAACACGTAACGAAGGAAAATGCAAAGGTATCCGTGTTTGATCACGGATTTTTATACGGAGACGGTATTTTTGAGGGCATCCGTATCTACAACGGCAACATTTTTAAATGCAAGGAGCATCTGGACCGGCTGTATGATTCGGCGAAATCCATCATGCTGGACATTCCGTTGAGCTACGATGAAATGCTGGAAGCCATGGCTGAAACCATTCGTCTTAATGAAATGCATAACGGATATATCCGTCTGATTGTATCACGCGGTCCCGGCAATTTGGGTCTGGACCCCCGCCGCTGCCCCAAAGCCAGTGTCATCATTATTGTAGAACAGCTGGCTATTTATCCGGAGCAGGCTTACTTGAACGGACTTCGTGCGGTTTCTGTCTCACAGCGCCGTAATATTCCGGATGCGCTGAATCCGAAGATCAAATCCCTGAACTATCTCAATAATATCCTTGTCAAAATCCAGTCCAATCTGGCAGAGGCTGACGAAGCGATTATGATGAACGCTCAAGGGTATGTAACCGAAGGCTCAGGAGACAATATTTTTATCGTCAAAAAGGGTATAGTCTATACGCCTCCTTGCTACCTGGGAGCGCTTGAGGGTATTACCCGCCTGGCAATCATTGAGCTGTGCGACAAGCTCGGTCTGACCCTGAAAGAAGAACCGTTCACTATGCATGATGTATACATTGCGGATGAAGTTTTCTTCACCGGTACAGCAGCCGAAGTTATTGCAGCCCGTGAAATCGACGGCCGGATTATTGGCGCAGGTCATGCAGGCCCAATTACGTTGCAGCTGCTTGAAGAATTCCGCAATGTTGTGGACAAAGACGGCTACAAGGTTTGGGAATAAGCCGGGCCTATAGCAAAACTTTATGTTACAGTAAAAATCCTTTCATGCCATGCATGAAAGGATTTTTTTTGCTTAAGGGATGTCAATCGCCTATGGGCTGCATAAGATGTAGTAACGAAGGAGGCGGCTGTACGCAATAAAGAAGCTGGGAAGCAGAATATCCTGAGATAGGCATTCAGCATCAGAGATTACAGCTAAGCTATTTGAGTGCAGACGCCGTTCACAGAAGTATGAGCCCGCAAAACTTGGCAGATTCTTTCGGAGTTAAGTCTTGCACGAAGTTGATTCAGAAAGCCATTCGAATAAAATTCAGTATGCTTTCGAAGGGAGTTTTGTACAAGGCGAGGCCGGGAAGTAATGCTCATAAAACTTTTAGGAGGTTATTGCTGCGTGAAAATACACATTGTCAAATCAGGCGATACGCTATATGCATTGTCGCAAAAGTACGGAGTACCGCTGCAAAAAATTATTGAGGCCAATCCACAGATCAGCAATCCGGATGTGCTCGCCGTTGGAGATAAGGTCAAAATCCCTACGACAGCCGTCCAGGTTCCGGAAAACAATGAGGTCTACTACAAACATAACGTTAAGCAAGGAGATACCCTGTGGAAGTTGTCCAAAGCATGGGGGATTTCACTAAAGGATATGATTGATGCTAACACGCAACTAAAGAATCCCAATGCACTGCTGGTTGGTGAAGTTGTCAATATTCCTAAGAAGGGCAATCTTTCTGCGGGCGAGCCACAATCCGAAGCAACGGCTATAATTGACAAAACAAAGCTGGGTTCCAAAGATTACACCGGAGTTAAAGAGCAGCCTTCTGCCGTGGTGCCCCCTGTTTCAACAACACTGCCCGCACCTTCACCGAATAAAGAGCCTGAAGTTTCACCCACAGTGAATAAGATGCCTGAAGTTTTACCTGTACAGCCTGAAGTTTCACCTATAATGAACAAAGCGCCTGAAGTCTCACCTATAATGAACAAAGCGCCTGAGGTCTCACCTATAGTGAACAAAGCGCCTGAGGTCTCACCTATAGTGAACAAAGCACCGGAAGTGTCACCTGTTCATGAAATGATTCATGAAACACAAAGTTTGTATGTGCAAATTTCAGTGCCTGCACAGGAAGCGATGAAGTATGAGATGCCAATGGAAAAGTCGAAATCAGAAGTGCAGCCGACTTCCTGGTATGAAAATAAAACACCGGCATGTGAAAATTCGCTAGGGTATCCCGGACTGAGTGGGAATCCATATTTCGTGGATTTTCCACCGGCATATCCGAACTACGAGCCCATGGCTGCTATGGGGATGAATTCAGCGCCGAACTTTATGCAGCCAGTGAACTATATGCCAGAGTGTGCTTCCCTATACGGCATGAATCCAGTATCAGATTTTCAGGGAGCCTGGTATCCGAATTCAGCACCGGAATATCCTAATAATAGTCCTTTCAGCGAAAACCCCTCTTTTGCTATGCCGCAGTATGGTGAACAGCCTGTCAATTTGCCATGGCCCTCCTGCGGTTGTGGTTCAGTGATGCCTTTGCAGCCGATTCAGCCATATTCCTATGAGCAGCCTGTGGTTAATCCTTATCCCGACTATATGCACCCAATGCCAGGAATGGTTTCGCCTTACGGAGTAGATATGGGGCCTCAAGGAAACTTTGTATCTCCCAATACTTTTGCAGCTCCTATGGTATCAAATATTCCGGCATATCCAATGTATCCGGGCATGGAGAATTATGCGCATAATCGGATACCTGAGATACAGGAGCCGGAATTTATTCAGCAGGAAACAATTCGTACAGCAGAAGCTGGAGTTTCTGAACCTGCGGTGAAGAGTAAAGGTGGTACAGCAAAAGCATCCGCACAAAAGGTTAAAACTTCAGGCCAAACTACCACTGCTGTCAATAAAACCGCCGGCAAGCAACGTTCCAATCAGAATACCCGTAAAGGTACTATGAAAAAGAGCCGAAATCCATGGATTTCGAACTAACATTTGTTTAGGCTGAGTCCAGCTTCTATAAGCATGCTGTAATGCATTGTTCATACATTACAGCATGCTTTGTTGTCATGGACACGAATTCATACATAGTGATATTAATTAGGCCTAAGGACTGTTTTGTATTGGTAAAAATTGAGGTTGTATTTAGTATAGGATTCATGTTATATTATAAATCCAGTCGCAGACATGATAAAAAAGTTTGATGATTGGAATCATGAATATCTATCAATATGCTGATATGCTTCAAAAAAAGATGTTGCAATTGATTGATGAACATGATATATTATAAGAGTTGCTGGTGACGAGATAATCGGCGCCGACGACGAGCTTGATCTTTGAAAACTGAACAACGAGTGAGTGGGATTTCACGCAAGTGAGATCCAAAAATAGAGAATATTTTATTCTCGTCAGATGTTTCAAAATGAGCAATCGCTCTTTCTAAATACCAATTTGGAGAGTTTGATCCTGGCTCAGGACGAACGCTGGCGGCGTGCCTAATACATGCAAGTCGAGCGGAGCTTATCCTTCGGGATAAGCTTAGCGGCGGACGGGTGAGTAACACGTAGGCAACCTACCCTCTAGACTGGGATAACTACCGGAAACGGTAGCTAAT